>JBGKDR010000327.1:0-8022 GCA_042954225.1 Parasynechococcus sp. | reverse complement strand
CCCCGGATCGATAACGGGTCCCCTGTTGAGTCCCGTCATCCAAAGGGCCCGGTCACGGTTCCTGTCTCCGCCCTGTTGGCTCAGGGAGAGGCCACCTTTGACCTCGCCTCTGTCTTTGCGGTGACGCCCCGTCCTCCCGCTGTGCGCGGTAACCAGGACAACCAGCTCCTGTTCCCAGTGCTTGGCAGCGCCGTTGTCAGCAGTGGCTTCGGCTGGCGTCTCCACCCTGTGCTGCGGAGCTGGCTGATGCATGCCGGAAGAGATATCGCCGCCCCGGAGGGAACTCCGGTGGTGGCCTCACGATCGGGCATCGTTCTGAGCAGCGGTCTGGCTGGGGGATATGGCCTTGCGATCGAACTCGAGCATCGCGCTCCTCACCGGAGAACGCTCTACGGACATCTGTCTGAGTTGTACGTCCGTTCGGGGGATGCGGTTCAGCAGGGAGAGGTCATCGGCCGTGTCGGCAGCACGGGGTTAAGTACTGGTCCGCACCTGCACTTCGAAGTTCGTCGGGTCGAGCGTGGACGCTGGGTCGCGGTGGATCCAGGGACTTTGGATCCTGCTCCGCTCGGTGTCGAGGGACAGGATGCTGTGGCTCTGTTGTTGCAACAGGTGATGGGGGCGTTGGAACGTCCCTGAACCAGACCTGCGGTCGTCTTCAGGACGATGTATCCCGAAGAATGAAGCCAACCCCACGCACGGTGTGAATCAACGTGGGTGAATCCGGAGTTTCCACTTTCTGGCGCAAGTAGCGGATGTAAACGTCCAGCAGATTGTCGTCTCCGTAGAAATTTTCACCCCAGACACCGTGCATGATCTGCTGACGTTCGAGGACACGTCCTGCTCCGCGCATCAGAAAATTGAGCAGGTCGTATTCCTTCACTGAAAGATGAATACTGCGTTCGCCGCGTGCAACATCGCGTGTGCGGGTATTCATCACCAGATCAGCAACCTGGAGCTCCTCGTTGTCCTGTTCACCTGTCGAAGCCGAGGAAAACGTTTCCGCCCGTCGGTGCATGGCCCGCAGACGCGCCATCAGTTCATCGATGGAGAACGGTTTGATCAGATAGTCATCGACCCCAGCATCTAGCGCCGTCACGCGATCAGTGATGTCGTCGTGGCCGGTCAGCATCAGGATCGGTGTGGTGAGACCACCGGCGCGGATGCGCTGGCAGATGTCAATGCCGCTGAAATCAGGAAGATTCCAATCCAGAATGATCAGATCCGGGGCAGGGGAGGTCTTGGCACGGATCAGGCCGCTAGCACCATCCGCGGCGATCTCGACGTCGTAACCCTCAACATCAAGTTCGAGCTGAAGCAGGTCCGTCAGCCGGGTTTCGTCATCCACCACCAACACGCGGAGGCGGGATGAAGCTGTCGGCACAGGGATGAGAACTGGACTGGGTTCACCTTAGACACAGTTCTGGACAGTCATCTCAAGCTTCCTAAGCTTTTGCAAAAGCACACGTGCTGTGGAATCGAGCCAGACTTGGACTGTCGAGGCGATTGCCCAGCTGAGATTGCAGCAGGACCTTCCGTTCGTGCGGGCCGATGCATCGGGAACCGTGGTGGAGATCAATCAACGCTTTCGTGAGGTGTATGGATGGAGTGAGACTGAGTTACTCGGTCAGTCGCTGGGTCAGATTCTTCCCGCTGATTTTCGCGATGCGCACCATGCCGGGTTCGCGCGCTTCAAGCTCACCGAAGTCTCCAAAGTGCTGAATCACCCGTTGAAGCTCGCCACGTTCTGTTCCGATGGAACAGCGATCGAGAGCGAACACTTCATCGTGGCGGAGAAGGATGCTGATGGCAGCTGGTCATTCGCGGCCACGCTGAGACCATTAATCGAGCAGGAATGACCCCATGACGGATGGGGACCTTGCCCAGGTCGATTCAGCGCTTGTTCAGCAGTTGCGTCAGTCGCTGGGCATGCTGCAGGTCGCCTTCGACGCGGCGGCAGAGGCGATGCTCATCATCGACTCCAGTCGTGCCATTCACTGGGCGAATCAGGCTGCAGCGTCGCTGTTGGTCGATGGTGTCCCGATCCAGTTGGTCAGCAGGCATCTGGAGGACGTCGCCACGTTGTTGGATGAGGCCGCGGCCGTGCTGACAAGCGCCCACTGCCTGAATCCTGACCTGCCGTTGCCGGTCCAGGCCGGTCAGGATCGCATTCGGCTGCGACTTGCGAATGGCGCGCTTACTGACGCGCAACGGATTCGTTGGCAGCCCATCGCCCTTGCCGCAGAACCGTTTCTCCTGATCACCATTCAGGACCTCACACCTGAGGAGGAAGCGCTGCGCCAGCAAAAAGCCTTCATGACGGACCTCAGTCATGAACTGCGCACGCCATTGGCGATTGTCACGGGCACGTTGCAGCGGCTCCTGCGTGACGCAGAGCCTGCCGGACATGGCCGGGACCGCCTGCAGGTGGCTTGGGAGGAGGTTCGACGCATGCATCAATTGCTCGAACATCTCACCCTGATGACCTCACTGCAGGTGGACCCCCGCCTGACTGGAGAGCATCGCCAATCACTTGATCCCTTGCTGCGGCAGTGGCATCGCCAGATCCCATCCACGCTGAGAGATCGGGTGCATCTCGCCTTCGCTGGATCGCAGGTGTCGCCGAGTGTCCGGCTCGACCCTCAAGCGCTCTGGTTGGCACTGGATCTGCTGGTGGACAACGCCGTTCGCCATGGTGTCGCTGACCAGCCGATTCAGCTGGTGTTGCAGCTCGATGGGTCCGGCACCAGCTTTGTCCTGGAGATCATCAGTGTGGGTGCTGCAGCTCCGGTTGGCCACGATGCCCTTCAGGGTTGGCTGCGGCCTTTTGTTCGCGCTGAACTCGATCGCGATGCCCACCGTGTTGAGGGGGCTGGTCTGGGGTTGTCTTTGGTGCGGCAGCTTGTCGAGTCCTGGGGTGGGACGGTCGCCCTGTCACAGCGGCAATGCAGTCCTGACCAACAGACCGAAACGTGCGTCACCGTGACGGTTCCGTTGCAGGAGCCTCTCGGAGGTTCTGAAGCAGCTCCGGGAGACGAACAAACAGATCCGGTTTGAGGATGTAGTCGGAAGCACCTGCCTCAAGGGTCTGACGCTTCATGTCGCTGTCGTTCAGAGCCGTGACCATCACCACCACAGGAATGGGGGTCCGGTCGCCGGCCTGAACGGTCATGGCCTTCAGGCAGGCAAGACCGTTCATTCCGGGCAGCATGAGATCGAGCAGCACCAGGTCGAAACGTTTGGCTTTGAACACCTCCAGGAAGGCCTCGGCGGTGCTGAAGCTGTCGACACGATGGCCTTCATCGACCACTTCGTCCTCGATCAGCTGTCGGATCCGAGGGTCATCCTCGACAACGGCCACCATCAAGGGCTTAGAGAGGGTGGCCATCGCAGCGACGTACTGAGGTCATTCTGGCGACAACACGCCCAGAGGTCAGCATCGGCTGATGTTCTCAGAAAAGCGTCGACCCGAGCGATGGGATTCGATCACACGACCATCCTGAAATCTCGCCACATCCCTGGCCCGTGCCGCCACGTCATCTTCATGGGTCACGAGAACCAAGGTGATCCCCTGGCTGTGCAGGTCATCAAAGAGATCAAGGACTTCCGCCGTGGTGGTGGAATCCAGGGCTCCTGTCGGTTCATCCGCCAGCAGAAGAGCGGGGCGGTTGATGATCGCCCTTGCAATCGCCACCCGTTGCTGCTGTCCTCCTGAGAGCTGATTGGGACGGTTGTTCAGGCGCTTCCCAAGCCCAACGCGAATCAGTGCTTCCTTCGCGCGCTCCCGACGTTCCTCCAGTGGAACTCCCGCGTAGATCATCGGGAGCATCACGTTGTCCATCGCTGTGGCCTGTGGCAGCAGATGAAACTGCTGAAACACAAAGCCCAGAGATCGATTGCGGACGTCAGCGAGGGCATCATCGTCGAGCTGCTCGACAGCTGTGCCGTTGAGCCGGTAGCTGCCGGAACTGGGCCGGTCAAGACAACCAAGAATGTTCATGGCGGTGCTTTTGCCGGAACCGCTTGCGCCCATCACGGCGAGATAGTCGCCGCGCTCAACGGTCAGATTGAGACCGTCGAGTGCTCTGACTTCCAGATCACCTCGGCCATAGATCTTGTTGATGTCGCTGAGTTCAGCAACGACATCAGGACCGGATCCACCAGCGTCAGCCAAGGCCAGCCTGTGACGATTGGGCAATGGCCTGCTGCAGCAGCGGCGTCTCTGTCACAGCAGCGTTGGCCCACTGGAACAAGGGGTTGGACAGGATGCCCCCGATGGCTGTGATGGCGACACAACCGATCAGGGCAACACGCAGAGGCTGCATTCCCATCAGAGACCAGCGAACCTCGGGATAGGCCTTGACGACGTCTGATGCTTCTTGGGGCTCTTTGACCACCATCATCTTGATCACGGAGATGTAGTAGTAGATCGAAACCACAGATGTGATCAGGCCAACAACCACAAGCAGGTACTGGTGATCGGCCCAGCCGGCAAAGAACAGGTAGATCTTTCCAAAGAAGCCCAGCATCGGTGGGATTCCGCCCAGGGAGAGCAGGCAGAGGCTCAGGCCGAGGGTGATCAGAGGGTCTTTTTGATAGAGACCGGCGTAATCGGAAATCCTGTCGCTGCCTGTTCGGATCGAGAACAGGATGATGCAGGCGAAGGCCCCCAGATTCATGAACAGATAGGCCGCCATGTAGAGCACCATTGCGGCGAAGCCGTCTTCGGTGCCGCAGACCATTCCGATCATCACGAATCCGGCCTGGCCAATCGAGCTGTAGGCCAGCATCCGTTTCATCGATGTCTGTGCCAGAGCCACCACGTTGCCCAGGGTCATGCTCAGCACGGCCAGGACTGTGAAGAGCAGCTTCCACTGGCCATCGAAGGCACCGAAACAGCCCACCAGAATTCTCAGTGCCAGCGCAAACCCTGCGGCTTTGGATCCCACAGACAAAAAGGCAACGACCGGAGTCGGAGATCCTTCGTAGACGTCTGGAGTCCACTGGTGGAAGGGAACAGCTGCAATCTTGAAGGCGACAGTCGCCAGCACAAAAACAAGGGCCAGCGCCGCCAGTGGGGTGGTGCTTGTCTGAAGGGCGACGCCGATGGCCTCAAGGCTGGTGCTGCCGCTCAGGCCGTAGAGCAGAGACGAGCCGTAAAGGAAGACAGCCGCTGCGGCTGAACCGACGAGGAGATATTTCAGCGCTGCTTCGGAACTGCGCGCGTCCCGCTTCATGTAGCCCGAAAGCAGGTAGCTCGCGACAGAGAGTGTCTCCAGGGAGATGAACACACTGACGAGGTCTGTGGCCCCGCAGAGCAGCATGGCCCCCAACGTCGCGGCGAGAAGGATGGCGGCGTACTCCCCCACCGGTGTTCCGCTCTGCTCGGCGTAGCGCCAGCTGATCAGGAGCGACAGCAGGGTGGATAAAGCAATGACGGCGCGGAAGGCGACCGCCAGGTTGTCGGCGATGAAGGCGCCGAGGAAGGACGGTTCTGGTGGCGCTCCCCATTGGAGAGCGAGAAGAAGCAGTGACCCTCCGAGCCCGACGTAACAGATGGGAGGAACCCAGCGGGCAGCAGCTTTCTCTCCGGCCAGATCGACCAGCAGCGTGGCCACCATCGTGAGCAGTACAGCCGCCTCAGGGAGAACAGCCGACGCGTTCAAGGACAGATTGAGCAGATCGCCTGGAGCGGCCATGGCCTGGGTGGCGATTAGCAGTGCACCCATGTCGGGCATGACCTGGTTGGATCCAATGTCTCCGGGTGACTGTAGCGGCGCTCCTCGGCGACTTCCGACGATGTCTTTCCCATGCACTGTGGAGGTCGGTGCGATAAAGAAGGGGCACGGTTCACGTCCTTTCTGTGGCGCACACCCTCGTCATCGTTGAGAGCCCCACGAAGGCCCGGACGATTCGCGGCTTTCTTCCCAAGGGCTTCAAGGTCGAAGCCTCCATGGGGCATGTCCGTGATCTGCCCAACAACGCCAGCGAGATCCCTGCATCTGCGAAGGGGCAGAAATGGGCCAACCTGGGTGTCAATACCGAGGCCGATTTCGAACCGCTTTACGTGGTTCCCAAGGACAAGAAAAAGACAGTTCGTGAACTGAAAGATGCGCTGAAGGGTGCCGACCAGCTCCTTCTGGCGACGGACGAAGACCGGGAGGGCGAAAGCATCAGCTGGCACCTGCTGCAGCTTCTGGCGCCGAAGGTGCCCGTCAAGCGCATGGTGTTTCACGAAATCACCAAAGAAGCCATCGCAAAGGCTCTGGATCAGACCCGCGATCTGGACATGGAACTGGTCCATGCCCAGGAAACCCGTCGGATCCTGGATCGTCTGGTTGGTTACACGCTGTCGCCTTTGCTGTGGAAGAAGGTGGCCTGGGGCCTGTCGGCTGGTCGTGTTCAGTCGGTTGCGGTTCGTTTGCTGGTGCAGCGTGAGCGTGCAAGGCGGGCCTTCCGCAGTGGCAGCTACTGGGACCTCAAGGCCAAGCTGGAGCAGGCCGGTGCCGTGTTCGAAGCAAAGCTCAGCCACGTGGCTGGCAAGCGGGTGGCCAGCGGCAACGACTTTGACGAAAGCACTGGGGGACTGAAAGCCGGAAGTGATGTCCGCCTGCTGACTGAAGCCGACGCCCGCGCCCTTGCTGAACGCGTTGCCAAAGCGCCATGGAGCGTTGATCAGGTTGAAGAGAAGCCGACGGTCCGTAAACCGGTTCCCCCCTTCACAACAAGCACCCTCCAGCAGGAGGCCAATCGCAAGCTGCGCCTGTCAGCGCGCGAGACCATGCGCTGCGCCCAGGGGCTCTACGAGCGCGGTTTCATCACCTACATGCGTACCGACTCGGTGCATTTGTCGGATCAGGCCATCAGTGCATCACGCAGTTGCGTGCAAACCCTGTATGGAAAGGAGTACCTGAGCAAGGCTCCACGGCAGTTCAGCACCAAAGCACGGAATGCTCAGGAAGCCCACGAAGCGATTCGTCCCTCCGGCGAGAGTTTCCGGACCCCTGGAGAGACAGGACTCGATGGTCGTGATCTTGCCCTCTACGAGCTGATCTGGAAGCGCACGGTGGCCAGTCAGATGGCGGAAGCGCGTCTGACCATGCTTGCCGTGGATCTCAGTTCCGGAGATGCCAGCTTCCGAGCGAGCGGCAAGCGGATTGATTTCCCAGGCTTTTTCCGGGCCTATGTCGAGGGCAGTGATGACCCGGATGCGGCCCTTGAGGGGCAGGAGGTGTTGCTGCCGGCCCTGGCGGTTGGGGATACCCCCAAGCCCCAAGCCGTCGAGCCGCTCGGTCATCAGACCCAGCCTCCCGCCCGTTACAGCGAGGCATCGCTGGTGAAAATGCTGGAGAAAGAGGGCATCGGCCGCCCATCCACCTACGCATCGATCATCGGAACGATCGTGGATCGGGGCTATTCCACGCTTCAGGGCAATGCCCTCACACCCAGCTTCACGGCATTCGCGGTCACGGCTCTGCTCGAGGAACACTTCCCCGACCTGGTTGACACGAGCTTCACCGCACGGATGGAGCACACCCTGGATGAAATCTCCCACGGTCAGGTGGAGTGGCTTCCGTATCTGGAAACCTTCTACAAAGGTGATGAGGGTCTCGAACTACAGGTTCAGCAGCGGGAGGGTGACATCGATCCCGGTGCCTCCAGGACCGTTGACCTGGAGGGCCTGTCCTGCGTGGTTCGCATCGGTCGTTTCGGCGCATACCTCGAATCGAAGCGCGTCAGCGATGACGGAGAGGAAGAGCTGATCAAGGCGACTCTGCCCCGGGAAATCACACCGGCGGATCTTGATGAAGAGCAAGCCGAGTTGATCCTCAAGCAGAAGGCCGATGGACCTGAAGCGCTTGGGGAAGACCCTGAGACAGGTGATCTGGTCTATCTGCTCTTCGGTCAGTACGGCCCCTACGTCCAGCGGGGTCAGGTGAGTGATGAGAACCCCAAGCCGAAACGTGCCTCCTTGCCCAAAGGGGTCAAGCCGGAGGACCTCAGTCTTGACGACGCCCTCGG
>JBGKDR010000326.1:0-1288 GCA_042954225.1 Parasynechococcus sp. | reverse complement strand
CAGGTTCACTTTCCAGGTAGGGGGAGCATCAGCCTGCGCTTCCCCGGCCACCCACGCGGCATACCCCCGCCAGTTGGTTGCAGCCGAATAGCTGTAGCCCAGCCCATCCATCGCTTTGAGCAGCTGGGTCCGTTCACGGCTCACCATCCAGCCCACGAAGCAGTCCACATCCCGCCACTGAGTGCGTGTGATCAAGCGGTTTGGTGCGGTGCCATCGATTGGATCAGGGCCCTCGGTCCCCAGACATCCGGGCCAACGCCGTTCTGCGTCCAGCAGCCGCTTCAATTCCCGCAGCGCCAGCTCTGGAGAGTCGTCCGGGAGGGTGTGCTCCACCTGAAACTCAAAACCCTGAGCTCCTGCGCCTTGCTGAAGAGGGGTATCGGTCATCGAGCACTCCAGATCTCCGGAGTCTGTTCCGGCAAATGATCTCTGCAACTTCTACATTTCCCGCACTGGCGGCAGACCACTGAGCGGCTTCACCCGACCATTGGCCCGACTGATTGATCAGTTCGAACGCCTCCCCGGCATCGGCCCGAGAACGGCCCAGCGCCTGGCGCTGCATCTGCTCAATCAACCGGAAGAACAGATCCATCAGTTCGCCGATGCCTTACTGGCGGCCCGCAGCAAGGTTGGTCAATGCCAGAGCTGCTTTCACCTGAGCGCTGACCCGCTGTGTGAGATCTGCCGCAACCCCGAACGCAGCAATGGCCTGATCTGCGTGGTGGCTGACTCACGGGACCTGCTGGCCCTGGAACGCACCCGCGAGTTCCAGGGCCGATATCACGTGCTCGGCGGCCTGATTTCACCGATGGATGGCGTGGGTCCGGACCTGCTGCAGATCACTCCGTTGGTGGAGCGAATCACCAAGGAGTCGATCACCGAGGTGATCCTGGCGCTGACCCCCAGCGTGGAGGGCGACACCACCAGCCTCTATCTGGCGCGACTGCTGACCCCCTTCTGCTCCGTCACCCGCATCGCCTACGGACTGCCCGTCGGCGGCGAACTGGAATACGCCGATGAGATCACCCTCAGTCGCGCCCTTGAAGGTCGACGCCCGATCGACGCATGAGCAGACCGGTCAGAATCGAACCTGGTCACGGCCGCGCATGAGTCAGTACAGCGCCATCGCCCCCAGCGAACGCCTTCCGGAATGGCTGCGGCGTCCGATCGGCAATGCCTCCGAACTTGAGGCCGTCCAGGGCCTGGTGAAAGGCAACCGGCTGCACACCATCTGCGAAGAGGGCCGCTGTCCCAACCGAGGCGAGTGCTACGCCGCAGGAACCGCGAC
>JBGKDR010000325.1:0-5307 GCA_042954225.1 Parasynechococcus sp. | reverse complement strand
GTGCGCCCGATCGCGATGGCCACGGTGCCGCGGCTCTGGGAAGCCGTTCAAGCGGGCTTTGAGGACGTGGTCAAGACGTTTCCGCCCTCCCGTCAGCGCCTGTTACGGGCGGCCCTCGCCAACAGTGCTGCGCAGCGCCGGGCCCTGAGAACTGCCCGCGCTCTTCTGCTCGAGCCGGTGTCTGCAGTGGACCGTCTCAAAGGCGGGCTGGAGGCCAGCCTGCGCTGGCCAGGCCATGCGCTGGCTTCAGTCTTGATCTGGCCGAAGCTTCGTCGCCAGCTGAGCGGTGGTCAGCTGAAATACCCGATCAGTGGGGGTGGTGCGATCGCGCCGCACGTCGATGCCTTCTTCGAGGCGGTGGGTATTGAACTTCTTGTCGGTTATGGACTCACCGAGACCAGTCCAGTGGTGAGTTGCCGCCGTCCATGGCGCAACATTCGGGGAAGTTCCGGTCTGCCGATGCCGGAGACGGACTTTCGGATTGTTGACCCCGAAACGAGCGTCGCTCTGGGATGGCGTCAGCGTGGCAAGGTTCTTGTGCGTGGTCCCCAGGTGATGGCTGGGTATCTCGGCAAGCCCGATGCAACCGCCAAGGTGCTCGATGCTGATGGCTGGTTCGACACCGGTGATCTGGGCATGCTCCTGCCGGACGGGTCTGTCGCCCTGACCGGTCGTGCCAAGGACACCATCGTGCTCAGCAGTGGGGAAAACATTGAACCGGGTCCTCTGGAAGAGGCTCTGGTCGCCAGCCCGCTGATCGAACAGGTGATGCTCGTCGGCCAGGACGAACGACAGTTGGGTGCTCTGGTTGTTCCCTGCGTGGAACCTTTGCGTGACTGGGCTGCTGGGCAGGGACTGACGCTCAACCCCGAGCGTCTGCTGTCCTCCGACGACCCAGCGCTCGCCAAGCTGCTGATGCGTGAATGCAACCGTCTGCTCAAGCAACGGGTCGGCTCAAGAGGTGATGAGCGGTTGGCCGGGGTTGCCCTTGTGGAGCCATTCAGCATTGAGAACGGTCTTCTCACTCAGACCTTGAAACAGCGCCGCGATCGGATCACGGCGCGCGATTCCGTGGCGATTGAGCACCTTTACGGCCGTTGAACCCCAGCTCCATGGCCCGCAGGGCGGTTCTCCGGTGATTGACCTCCAACGCTGCGGCTGAGAGCCTTCCGCTACCTGATTCAGTTCCATGTCCGACGGCACCACGCTGACGATCAAACGCCCGATCACGGTGCGTGCCGTCGTGACGCCGACCTGGAAAGAAGAGGCGGAACGTGAGCTAAGCAACGGCATCGCCTCAGCCGATCAGCAGCTTGCGCAGCTCGAACAGGAAGGCCAGCAGGTGGTGGATGAGGTGCGTCGTCAGAGCGCCAATCCACTGGATCCGAGAGTGCAGGACCAGGTCGCTCAGATTCAGCAGCAGGTCGCTGCCAAGCGCTCGGAGATTGAGGAGCAGAAACGCAACCTCCTCCAGCAGCAGGCCCAGGTGCGGGAGCTTGAGATGGACCAGATCGTTGAACAGGGGCAGCTCGAGAGCAGCTGTGAGGTCAAGGTGGGCGACAACCTGGTTCAGGCGATGCAGGTGGCGATCGTGGTGCGCGATGGCGTGATCCAGTCGATCGAGCACGGCTGAGGCGCCCTCTGCTGCCTCGTAAACTCCCCTGATCTGAAGTCCGGAGACGGTTTTGGCGACCTACGACATCTTCATGCCTGCCCTCAGCTCCACCATGACGGAGGGGAAGATTGTCGAGTGGCTGAAGCAGCCCGGTGACAAGGTCGGCCGCGGCGAATCCGTGCTGGTTGTCGAATCCGACAAAGCCGACATGGACGTTGAGTCGTTCCAGGAGGGCTACCTGGCCGCGGTGTTGATGCCAGCCGGCAGCACCGCCCCGGTCGGAGAGACGATCGGTCTGATCGTTGAGACCGAGGCTGAGATCGCCGAGGCCAAGGCCAAGGCTCCATCGGCCCCAGCCGCCGCTGCCGCACCCTCTGCACCCGCCCCAGCAGCACCCGCTCCTGCTGCGCCGGCGCCCGTGGCTGCTGCTGCTCCTGTGACTCCCGCACCCGTTCCTGCCGCTGCTCCAGTGCCGGCTGCTCCCGCCGCTCCTGTGGTCAACGATGGCCGGATCGTTGCCAGCCCCCGAGCCAAAAAGCTGGCCTCGCAGATGGGTGTGGATCTCGCCACCGTGCGGGGTAGCGGTCCCCATGGCCGGATTCAGGCTGAGGACGTTGAGAAAGCCACCGGTCAGCCGATTTCCGTGCCTCGCGTGGCGGAAGGAACAGCCCCTGCGGCCTCTGGGAACGGCGCAGTGGCACCCGCGGCTCCTTCGGCCCCTGCGGGCAACAGCTTCGGTCGAGCTGGCGAGACCGTTGCCTTCAACACCCTGCAGGCAGCGGTGAACCGCAACATGGAAGCAAGCCTGGCCGTGCCCTGCTTCCGTGTCGGCTACACCATCACCACCGACAAGCTGGATGCCTTCTACAAGCAGGTGAAGCCGAAGGGCGTCACGATGACGGCCCTGCTGGCCAAAGCCGTCGCGGTGACCCTGGCTCGCCATCCCCAGGTGAATGCTGCGACCACAGCGGCGGGGATGGCCTATCCCTCTGACGTCAATGTGGCCGTTGCGGTGGCGATGGAGGACGGCGGCCTGATCACGCCTGTTCTGCGCAATGCCGATCGCACGGATCTCTATGAGATGTCGCGTCAGTGGGGCGATCTGGTCAAACGCTCACGCAGCAAGCAGCTGCAGCCGGAGGAATACAGCACCGGAACCTTCACCTTGTCCAACCTGGGCATGTTCGGGGTGGATCGCTTTGATGCGATTCTTCCCCCAGGCACCGGTGCAATCCTTGCCGTTGCAGCATCCCGGCCCACTGTGGTGGCTGGCAAGGACGGCTCGATTGCTGTGAAGCGCCAGATGCAGGTGAATCTGACTGCTGATCACCGCGTGATCTACGGCGCTGACGGGGCTGCATTCCTGAAGGATCTGGCTGAGTTGATCGAGACCCGTCCGGAATCCCTGGCTCTCTGAACCTCGTGCCCGACCCGAGGGACCAGCAGCTCAGCAGTTACGACTACCCACTGCCGCCTGAGCGGATTGCTCAGGCGCCGGTTGAGCCGCGTCACAGCGCGCGCCTGTTGATGGTGCCTGAGACCGGTGCACAAGCCCGTCATGGGCAGGTTTGGGATTTGCTTGATGAACTGCAGGCTGGTGACCTGCTGGTGGTGAATGACACCCGGGTGCTCAAGGCCAGGCTTGCGGTTCGCCGTTCAGGGGGAGGACTCTCGGAACTGTTGGTCCTGGAACCCCGCGGTGACGGGCGTTGGTTATGCCTGGCGCGTCCAGCCAAACGGATGCGACCGGGGGATCAGCTTTGCATCGATGGAACCAGCATCCTGCTCACGGTGGTGTCGGATGACCCCGCCACCGGCGGTCGTGTGGTGCAGTTTCCGAGCGACTGCCGCGATGCCGCCACGATTGAGTCCTTGCTCAATCAATGTGGCGAGGTGCCCTTACCGCCATACATCGACCGGATTGATCCCGGTGATGCTGAGCGGTACCAGACGCGCTACGCCGATCGTCCGGGCGCCGTCGCTGCTCCCACAGCAGGATTGCACTTCAGTGATGAATTGTTGGCGGGTCTGCAGCGCAAGGGCGTTGAGTTGGCACGCATCACTCTCCACGTCGGCCTCGGCACCTTTCGACCCGTGGAAACAGAAGATCTCACTCAGCTGGAGCTGCACAGCGAGTGGATTGAGGTGAGTGCTGAGGTGGTGGAGGCAATCCGGAACTGTCGTGGACGGGTGATCGCCGTGGGCACCACAAGCGTCCGTGCCTTGGAAGGCGCAGCCCAGCAGCATGGCGGTGTGCTCAAGCCCTTTGTCGGTTCCGTGAATCTCGTCATTCAGCCGGGCTACCGATTTGCGGTGGTGCAGGGCCTGCTCACCAACTTTCATCTTCCGAAGAGCTCGCTTTTGCTCTTGGTGAGTGCCTTGATCGGTCGGGAGAAACTTCTGGCGCTGTACGGCGAAGCCATCGAACGGGACTATCGCTTTTTTTCCTATGGCGATGCCATGTGGATTGCCCCAGAGGCCGTGCTGCCCGATGTCCAGCCGCGTCCTTAGGACGACAGGCGTTCACCATGGAGAGACGCTGCTGATCCGTTCGTCATGGTTTCTGCTTCGCGGTGGATGCTTGCGTTACTCGAGACGGATGGTGAAGCCACGCATGAGTCAGTGGCTGACGGGGGGCAACCGCTTGTTGAGGCGATCTCATCGTTTCACTTCACGTTTGAGTCGGCATTGGTTTGCTTGTCTCTGCTGATTCTGGTCAGCATTTTCTTTGACAAGTTTGGTGCAAAACTTGGAATACCAGGATCAATCTTTCTGTTTTTCTGCGGGCTTTTCTTTCATGTATCGGGATACGACTTCCGCCTGTTTCCGCTGGAAGAGATTCATGTGATTGCCTTGAGCATCCTGCTTTTCTTCAGCGGACTGTCGTTTGAAGGGTCGTTGCTCAGGGAAAACAAAGTGCTGTCGAGCTCAATACTTCTTGCTCTGTTTGGAACGTTCCTGAGCATGGTGTTTTGGCTGTTCTATCTGGGATTTGGCTTTGCCTTCTTTCAAGATGCATTTGGCTATCTCCAGGGCGTTGAGCCCAGCATTGTCTGGCTGGCGGCTGTCTCCGCGGTGTTCTCCCTTGCAGTGCAGGATTGGAATTCGTTTGTCTTCGTCTCGAAGCGGATCAAGGGATTCAGGTCTGTGATCTCGAATATTTTTAAAATTGAGACAGCCGTTTCTGCGGCGATTTCCGTTGCTGTCGCTGAAATCCTTGTGCTCGCTTGGATTGTTTTGAATCCTGAGTACTCTTCGATTGCAAGTTTTGGCCTCTTGCTGTCGATTTTTAAGGGGTTTCTGATCGGTTCGGTCAGCGGTCTGGTCCTTGGCTTCTTGTTGACGTGCACGATCCGGTTTTTTCTGACATCCAAGGCTCAGTTGATCCTCGCGGCTGTTGCGTTCACATTTATTGGTTACAGCATTTCTGTTTTTGCTGTGCATCAGGGAGGGTTTCTCTGTGCTTTGATTATGGGGATTGTGACGTCATGGTTTTATCGGACGTGCTCAACGGGCGGCGAGATTGAGTTTCTTTCAGAAGAGTTGGAGTCGCTGAATATTGCCTGTGAGGCAGTGCTCTTCTTTGCGATTGGTCTGGGTCTTGAGCCTGCGCTTTTCTTCTCTCATCTGCCGATTGCCCTGTATGCCTGGCTTGGCATCATGCTGATTCGCCCGGTTACCGTTGCCTTGTT
>JBGKDR010000324.1:0-4525 GCA_042954225.1 Parasynechococcus sp. | reverse complement strand
GTGTTGAGGGAGGCCTTGGTGATCCCCAGAAGAACCGGGGTGAATTCAGCGGGCGCACCGCCGGTGATCGCCATCGCCTGGTTGGTGTCCTCCACCTGGCGCAGCTCAATCAATTCACCGGGCAGCAGCGTGGTGTCACCGGCGTCCTCGACGCGCACCTTGCTGGTCATCTGACGCACAATCACTTCGATGTGCTTGTCGTCGATCGACACGCCCTGGGATTTGTAGACGTTCTGGACTTCCGTCACGAGACGGTGCTGCAGGTTGGCGATGGCCTCCTGAGCGGCATCCATCAACGGCTTACGGCTGCGCAGGTCTTCGAAGAAGCACTCCAGCAACTCGTGGGGGTTGATCGGTCCATCGGTGAGCAGCTCACCGGCCTTGACCTGCTGGCCATCACTGACCATGACGTTGCGGCCGAGAAGAATCGGATATTCACCGATCGCATCGTCAGCCTCGATGACGTTGATCGCCAGTGAGTCATCGTCCTCACCCTGTTTGATCTCAACCGTGCCGGGCTTTTTGCAGAGAATCGCTGACTCCCTGGGACGACGCGCTTCGAGGAGTTCCTCAATCCTCGGCAGACCCTGAACGATGTCACCGGTCTTCTGACGCTCGAACACCAGCAGAGCCAGACCATCGCCGCGCTGCACCAGATCGCCGTCACGGACGTGCAGGACGGAATCGGGGGAGACCATGTATGGGCGGCCGAGGCGCAGGGTGATGGTGGTGCCATTGACCGACTCCACTTCACCGCAGCAGTCCGAAGGCTCACCCTCAGCCAGCAACTCACCATCAACAATGCGTTGACCAACGCTGACCACAGGGGTGGCCGAGGTGGTGCGGGTGATGGTGTCCTCAGGACGCTCGACAATCAGACGACGGACCGGTTCGGCCTCGGTCGCCTCAGGGAGCTGAGCCACACCTTCCTGTTTGCACAGGATCTGTGTGGTGGCGACGACATCACCAGCCTTCACAGAGACACCGTCCTCAACCTGGAGTTCGGTGTGGGTGGAGCCGTGGCTGGAGTCGGACATGGTGTCGCGACGGACCAGGATCGACTCGAGGATCACCAGGCGCAGGCGCGAGATGGTCTTGGCCCGCTTGTCGGGTGCCTGCTCGACATCCACGGTCATTTGAGGCGTGGTGTCGAAGGTCTCAAGCAGGAGCTGGGTCTTGAGCAGCTCCACACCTTCAACGGACTTGATCAGTTCGTTGTCCTTGAAGGCCAGACGCTGAGTGGCCTTGATCCCCAGGTGCGGGCCATTGGCCTGCTTGATGTGCGCCAACTCAGGCAGCTGGGCTTCGTTGGGAATCGTGTACTCCTCAACGGGACGCAGCAGCAGACCCTTGCCCTCAGGGGTCTCAACGGTCTGGACGAACTTCATTTCATCGCTGGAGAGACCCTTGGCGATCTCCTCGCCCGGGTTCACCATCTGACCATCGCCCTCGAAACGCTCGAGAGCCTTGTTGTCGGTGCTGAGGTGGAAATCACCGCTGCGGACGATGATCTCGCGAAGAATGTCGTTCTTCTGGGTGACCGTGACGATGCCGGCGGTCTGGCTGAAGATGTCTTTGACGACCTCGGTGCCAGCCTCGATCCACTGACCGTCGGTGATCATCAACAGGGAGATGTCCTTGTTGATCTCATGGGTCTCCTGGGGGATCCACAGCAGGGTTCCGCCTTTGTTGACCTCGTAGCCGTTCTTGGCAGAGCGAGCCTTCTTGATGGCCAGGCCAGGAGCGAACTTGACCAGTCCACCGGTGTTGGTGCGGAAACGGTCATCTGCCAGCTCGGCGATCACCTCACCGGAGCCGATCTTGCTGCCTGGGATTGTGTTGAGGCGGTAGCGGGTGCCGTCCTTGGACTCGAGATTCCAGATCTCGCCGGAATGGGTTGATTCCTCGAGCAGCTTGAAATCCTTCAGCGTCATCGATGTGGTGACGATCTGGACTTCGCGGGAGTCACCGATCGAATCGCGGAGACGCACCTCGCCGCCGTACTCACTGCGCTGGCTGGCCTCAGCCAGCACCTGACCTTCGGTGACCGTGGTCTGACCCTCAACCACCGGCTGGGCGTTGGGGGGCAGGTTGTAAACGTCGCCGGCCAGCACCCACATCCGACCCAGACGCTGGGCCTTGAGGGTGATGTTGCCCTGGCGGTCGGTCACCTCCCGGGGCTGGATCTTCTCCTCGTAGCGAACCTGGCCGGCGAGGTCACAGATGACGTCCTTGGTGGCCTTCTCAACACTCTTCTTGACCGCACCAGCAGCGATCTGAGCGAAAGGAACATCCGCCTCGACCTCCTGCTTGTCGTTGACAAAGAGCAGGGAGCCGTTGGTGATCTCAACCTTCTGGGCCTTGCCCTTACCGGAGGGTTGAATCGTCAGCGTGAAGTCAACCTCAGCCTGCTGGGCCTCCACACCATGGGGGGTGCGGTACGGACGAATCCGAGCCTTGCTGCCGAACTCGACGGTACCGGCGATCTTCGATCGCACCATCCCGGTTTCAGCTGTGGACACACCACCGGTGTGGAAGGTGCGCATCGTCAGCTGCGTGCCGGGCTCACCGATCGACTGGGCCGCGATGATGCCGACGGCCTCACCGAGGTCCACCAGCTCGTTGTGGGCGAGGGCCCAGCCGTAGCACTTGCGGCACACGGAACGGTTGGCTTCGCAGGTCAACGGCGAGCGCACACTGACCGCCTTGATTCCAGCCTTTTCGAAACTGCTGGAGAGGGGAGGGTCAATCTCGGTGTTGCGCTCAGCCAGCACCTCACCATCGGCGGTGACCACCTGATCAGCGGTCAGGCGACCGACGAGACGACTGCCGAATTTGCCGTCTTCGGCATTAACAACGATGTGGCGGGTGGTGCCGCAGTCGTCCTCACGGACGATCACATCCTGGGCGACGTCAACCAGACGACGGGTGAGGTAGCCGGAGTCGGCCGTTCGCAGGGCGGTGTCCACCAGACCCTTGCGGGCGCCGTAGGAGGAGATGACGTACTCGGTGACCGTCAGACCCTCACGGAAGTTGGTGCGGATTGGAAGGTCAATGATTTCACCCTGCGGGTTGGCCATCAGTCCGCGCATGCCCACCAGCTGGCGCACCTGGGACATGTTTCCGCGGGCGCCGGAGTTGGCCATCATCCACACCGAGTTCAGCGGTGCGTTGTCGTCAAAGTTCTTCTTGACGGCATCCACCAGACGCTCGTTGGTCTCGGTCCAGGTGTCGATCACCTTGGTGTGACGTTCCACCTCGGTGATCTCACCGAGGCGATAGCGCTCCTCGGTGGCTGTGATCTGTTCTTCCGCCTGACCGAGCAGATCCTTCTTGGCTTCCGGAACCTTGAGGTCGTCCACGGAAATCGACACGGCCGCCTGGGTGGCGTACTTGAAGCCGAGATCCTTGAGGTTGTCCGCCATGGAGGACGTGACAGCCGTGCCGTGGTTTTTGTAGGACCAGGCCACGAGCTGCTTCAACGCCTTCTTATCGATGACGTGATTGCGGAACGGGGGTGGCGTCTTCGACAGAGGACGGGACGCGCTTTCGGGAGCGGGCTTGGCCTTTTTGGAGGATTTGCGGGATTTGGAGGAGGAGGTCATGGCTGCGCGCAGATCAGAGGTAAGGAGGACAGAAATTCAGACGTGACTCAGGCGGCGGCCACCGCGTCAATGATTGTGTGATTCATCACCACACGACCCACCGTGGTGAGGATGTAGCGGCTGATCAGCGCTCCCTCCTCGTCAAAGCGATCACGGCGGTACGTCCACTGCTCAACCCGAGTGCCATCGCTCAGGGTCTCGGCCTTGGCCGGTTCTGTCAGTTCATCGTTGTCGTCAACCTCTCCGTTGAAACGGACCCACACCCAATCGTGCAGACCGATGCGCTTGTCTTCGAAGGCTTGGATCACATCCTCGAGACCAGCGAAGGTTGAGCGGCGATCGCCGAACTCAGGCTGGACGGAATCCGGCTGGAGAGCGGTCAGGTAATAGGAGCCCAGCACCATGTCCTGGGACGGGGTGATGATCGGCTCGCCGGTGGCAGGCGAGAGGATGTTGTTGCTGGCCAGCATCAGCATCCGCGCCTCGGTCTGCGCTTCGATCGCCAGAGGCACGTGAACGGCCATCTGGTCACCGTCGAAGTCAGCGTTGAACGCTGGGCAGACCAGGGGGTGCAGCTGAATGGCTCGACCGTCGACCAACTTGGGCTCGAAGGCCTGAATGCCCAGACGGTGCAACGTCGGAGCTCGGTTCAGCATGATCGGGTGACCATCGATCACCTCCTGCAGAACCTGCATCACTTCATCGTCAGCGCGCTGAATCAGCTTCTTCGCCGCCTTGATGTTGTTGACGATGTTCGGGCGGATCAGGCGGTGGATCACGAAGGGCTGGAACAGCTCGATCGCCATCTCCTTCGGCAGACCGCACTGGTGCATCTTCAGCTTCGGTCCGACCACGATCACGGAACGACCGGAGTAGTCGACGCGCTTACCGAGCAGGTTCTGACGGAAGCGACCCTGCTT
>JBGKDR010000323.1:0-1178 GCA_042954225.1 Parasynechococcus sp. | reverse complement strand
ATCGGCAGCAAGGCCGGCTCGACACCGATCTGCTCCACGCCGACGTGATCGGCAGCAAGCAACGTGTGATCGAACCCCTGGCTCGTTAACCAGGTGCTGACCGGTCCGGGTTGCGGTGCCTGAAGCGCCGACTCTTCGGTTGCCTTATTTGCAGGGGTTTCAGTCATGACTCGACGGTTTCAGCGGCGGGAGCCAGCACAGCGGCATCGGTGGCCAGGGTCTGGCCGGCGGGAGCTGCAGCCAGGGCAGCCTTCTGCGTCTCAGCCCTCAGGTAGGAACCCGTGATCTGCTCGTCCACGCGCTTCATCTGGTGGGAAACGGTGAAATAGCGATGGGTCTGCTGGTGCTTGCGGCGCTCAGCGATGGATTCATCGCCCACTTTCTTGCGCAGCTTGATCACCGCATCGAAGATCGCCTCCGGACGGGGTGGGCAACCCGGCAGATAGAGATCGACTGGAATCAGCTTGTCCACACCGCGGACGGCGGTGGTGGAATCGGCACTGAACATGCCCCCGGTGATCGTGCAGGCGCCCATGGCGATCACGTATTTGGGCTCGGGCATCTGCTCATACAGGCGCACCAAGGCCGGAGCCATCTTCATCGTCACCGTCCCGGCAACGATCAGCAGATCGGCCTGACGCGGCGAACTCCGGGGCACCAGACCGAAACGGTCGAAGTCGAAGCGTGAGCCGATCAACGCCGCGAACTCAATGAAGCAGCAGGCGGTGCCGTAGAGCAGAGGCCAGAGACTGCTCAGACGGGCCCAGTTGTGGAGATCATCCAGGCTGGTGAGGATGACGTTCTCACTGAGATCGTTGGTGACGGTCGGCGCTCCGACCGGCCCGCAGCTGGCTTCACGCAGGTCGCGGACAGCCGTGATCGATGGGGATGGGGTTGATTCAGGCATGACTCAGCTCCATTCGAGAGCACCCTTGCGCCAGGCATAGGCCAGAGCGACAAGGAGGATGGCAATGAACACCAGCGCTTCGATGAAGGCCAGCAGACCCAGACGGTGAAACGCCACAGCCCAGGGATAAAGGAAGACGGTCTCGACATCGAAGATGACGAAGACCAGCGCAAACATGTAATAACGAATATTGAATTGAATCCACGCCCCACCGATCGGCTCCATGCCGGATTCGTAGGTGAGCTGACGCTCACCGGCACGGCTTTTCGGC
>JBGKDR010000322.1:0-1243 GCA_042954225.1 Parasynechococcus sp. | reverse complement strand
CTCTTCTCCGGAGAGATGGGTGAGGATGCGCAGCTCGATCTGGGAGTAGTCGGCACTGAGCAGGGTCCAGCCCTCCTGCGGCAGGAAAGCCTTGCGGATGCGCCGGCTGTACTCGGTTCGGACTGGGATGTTCTGCAGGTTGGGGTTGCTGCTGCTCAGGCGCCCCGTTGCTGTGACGGCTTGGTTGAAATCGGTGTGCACTCGTCCCGTTTCCGCCTCCACGAGCTGAGGCAGAGCGTCGATGTAGGTGCTTTTGAGTTTGCTGAGCACCCGGTGTTCGAGCACCAGCGGCACCACTGGGTGGTCCTTCTGCAGCTTCTCCAGAACCGTCGCGTCGGTGCTGTATCCGGTTTTGGTGCGTCGCGACTTTTTGCGGTCGAGTCCGAGGGTGTCGAACAGCAATTCCCCCAGTTGTTTTGGAGACGCCAGATTGAAGTCCACCCCAGCGGCGTCTCGGGCCTCCCGTTCCAGCCGCTCCAGGGTCATGCCCATTTCGCTCGATAGTTCGCTGAGGTAGGGGACATCGATGCGAATTCCTGTTGCTTCCATCTCCGCCAGCACAGGTTCCAGCGGCTGTTCCACTTGCTCCAGCAGTGGCAACAGCTGCGGGCCCATGGCCTCGAGCTGGCTTTGCAGGAGCAGGGCCAGCCGGCGTGTGAGATGCACATCCATGCCGCAATACAGGCTGGCGGACTCCAGTGGCACGTCTGCGAAGGTCTGCTTCTTGCCCACCAGATCGCTGAAGAGGGTGGGCTGGAAACCGAACTCCCGCTGCGCCATCACATCCAGTCCGTGTTTGGCGGCGGCATCGCGGAGGTAGTCCGCCAGCAGGGTGTCCAGCACCACTCCCTGAAGTGCCAGGCCATGGCGGAGCAGGATTAAGCGGTCGTATTTGGCGTTCTGCAGCACCTTGGGGTGGTTCTGGCTGCTCAGCCATGGGGCCAATGCCGTGAGCACCGTTTCCAGTGGCAGCTGCTCCGGTGCGCGCTCCTCGTCGCTTCGATGTCCAATGGGGATGTAGGCGATTGCATCCGCTGCATCGCCCCAGCACATACCGAGTCCGACCAGTTCGGCGCGGAACGGATTCAGATCCGTTGTTTCCGTGTCGACGGCGACCGGAGCACCTCGATCGGTGCAGCCCATGAGTCGCTGCATGAGGGCCTGCAAGGCCTCAGCCGACTGAATCAGTTCAGGCCTGAGGTGCGGCATGGCGTCAGGCCGATCACCCCCATCGGATGATTCC
>JBGKDR010000321.1:0-1069 GCA_042954225.1 Parasynechococcus sp. | reverse complement strand
GGGTTGTGCCGAGACCAGCCAGACCGCCGTGCGATCCGTCTGCCAGCGCTTGATCAGTTCCCCGAGCTTTCCGAACTGATTCGGATAGGCCGGAACCGGTCGGCTGGCCAGATCGAAACTGTTGGTATGGCTGTCCTCCTCAAGCAGTTCGGCCAGGTCAAATCCATGAAAGGTCTCCACGGAGGCATAGGCCTCGGCGATGGGTCGGTGCATCACGGCCGGCCAGAGCTGATCGCGCTCCGCGTCGCTCAACCCGCATTCGGCGGCCATTTCGTGGTGGTGCTCATCAACGTGATCCAGCCACTGCTGCCCATGCGCCAGTCCCTGGCGTCGCTCATCGACCACCACCGTTGTGGTGCTGGGCAGGTAATCGAGTAGCGACGCCGGCTGCTGCCAGGCCAGACCCATCAGACGCCGCATACCCTCCGGTGTGCTGCCCTCAAGAAGTTCCTCCAGGGCCTGTTCGCTGAGCAGGCGATCAAGCCCTTCAGGCATGGATTCCCGCAACTGGTCAGCAATCAGGGGGCTGAACCCAGTGGGCGTGAGACGCAGTTGATCAATCGGATCCAGCGACCGCTGCGTGGCCGGATCAAACTCACGCAATTTGTCGAGTTCTTCCCCGAAGAATTCAAGACGGACCGGGAGTTCACTGCTCACCGGGAAGACATCGACGATGTCCCCACGACGGCTCCAGGTTCCCTCCTGATCGATGGTGGAGACCCGCTCATAGCCAAGCTGGGCCAGGGTTTCTCCAAGATCCTCGAGATCGATCTCATCCCCTCGTCTCAGGGTGCGGCAGGTGCTGGTGAGCGCCTCCGGCGGAGGTAGATGGGGTTGCAGCGCACGTTCGGTGGCCACGATGGCGAAGTCGGCGCCATCGGAGGACCCGATCAGGTCACTGAGAACTTGCAGTTGGCCCCAGACGATTTCGCTGGTGGGATCGAACGGTTCGTACGGGGACCCTTCGCTGGTGGGGTAAAGGCTGGCACTGTTCCAGCCCATCAGTTCAAGCAGTGCTGCCCAGCGGCCGGCCTCCTCCAGGGTGGGGACAACCACCAGCAGGGGGCTG
>JBGKDR010000320.1:0-1280 GCA_042954225.1 Parasynechococcus sp. | reverse complement strand
GGCTCAAGGCCCTCCAGCACCTGAATCTGCTCAGCGCCGTAGGCGTTCTGGACCTTGGAAGCGTCGCTCATGCCGAGACTCTCGATCCAGGAAACAGGGTTCAGGACAGCCGAAGTGGCTCTGAACCTCAATCTGGCAATGTCAATTTACCACCGGCTGTCTACAGCGGCTTGCAGAGGCCTCTGAGGCACCTTTTCAAGCCGGGGTGTACCCCCCTATCGCTGAATGCCTGCCAAACCCCTGGTCATCGCTTTGCTGGGGCCCACGGCCAGCGGCAAGACCGCGCTGTCCCTGGAGATCGCCGAACGGCTTGGTCTTGCCGTGATCAACGTGGATTCCCGGCAGCTCTACCGGGGGATGGATGTGGGCACGGCCAAACCCACACCAGCGCAGCAGGCCAGGGCACAGCACCACCTGCTGGACCTGCGCGATCCCGATCAACCGATCACGCTGCAGGAATTCCAGGCCGCCGCGGAACCCTGCATCGCCCAGGAGCTGGAGCGCCATGGCACCGCCCTGCTGGTGGGCGGAAGCGGTCTTTACCTCAAAGCGCTGACGGATGGGCTGAAGCCCCCGGCCGTCGCCCCGCAACCCGCCCTGCGGGCGCAACTTCAACAGCTGGGACAAACCATCTGCCATCCACTGCTCCAGCAATCCGATCCCGCCGCCGCCGCCAAGATCGCCCCGGCTGATGCCGTGCGCACCCAACGAGCCTTAGAGGTGCTCTACGGAACGGGGCGTCCGATCAGCAGCCAGGCCAGTGCCACGCCACCACCTTGGCGCGTGCTGGAGCTGGGACTGAACCCGACCAACCTGCGCGAGCGGATCGGGCAACGCACCCGCACCCTCTATGACGACGGGCTGGTGGAGGAAACGGCCCGCCTGGCCGAGCGCTACGGCAAGGACCTGTCTCTGCTGCAGACAATTGGCTACGGAGAGGCGCTGCAGGTCATGGATGGCACGTTGCCGCGCGAAAAGGCCATCGGGCTCACCAGCCAGCGCACCCGACAATTCGCCAAACGCCAACGCACCTGGTTTCGGCGTCAGCACAACCCGCACTGGCTCAGCGACGACGATCTCGTGACCGAAGCGATGACGTTGATCGAAGGACATCTAAGGTGAAGGATGCAGACCGTTTCGATCAACCCGGTGTCTGCGCCTGAACCTGTCACTGCCTGAATGCCCCCACGTCCCCGTTTTGATCGTCGCGCTCCTGTGCGGGAGCTGCCCAACATCAACGAACGCATCAACTATCCCCAGTTGCGGGTGGTCGATTCCGA
>JBGKDR010000319.1:0-1212 GCA_042954225.1 Parasynechococcus sp. | reverse complement strand
TCGATCTGCTCTTTGCGCAGGTCACCGCAACCGTTGCTGCGCATCTGGGGATCTCGCGTCGGATGACAGGCGAGTTTCCCACAGCAGCGGCATTGTTCAGGGCCGCTTGTAGAAGGGGCGACGCACCACCGTGGCGGGTTGAGCCTTGCCCCGAATCTCCACCTGCAACTCGGTGCCCACCTTGGCAAGGTGCGGTGGAACGAAGGCCAGGGCGATGGGTTCCTCCAGGGTCGGGGACCAGGTTCCGCTGGTGACCACGCCCACGGTGGCGCCGTCATGCAGAACCGGGTAGTCGTGGCGTGCAATCGCCCGCCCGGTCAGCTTCAGCCCCACCAGACGTTTCTGAGGGCCCGTTTCGGCAGCCTGCTCGAGGGCCTGACGTCCGACGAAATCGGCGGGCATTTCCAGATGCACCAGCCAGCCCAGACTCGCTTCGAAGGGTGTCGTCTGGGCATCCATGTCTTGGCCATATAGATGCATGGCGGCCTCCAGGCGGAGGGTGTCCCGGGCTCCGAGACCGCAGGGGGTCACCCCTTCGGAGAGCAGTTGTTGCCAGAGCCGGCGGCCATCGGATGCATCGAGCAGCAGTTCCACCCCGTCTTCACCGGTGTAGCCGGTGCGGGCCGTGAACACCGGTTTGTCCAGTCCCGGCAGGGTGAGTTCGCGATGTCCGAAGCGCGGCAGGCCGTTGAGTTCGGTGCCGCTCAGCCGCTCCAGCAGTGGAATGGCCTGGGGGCCCTGAAGTGCCAGCAGCACTCCGTCCCCTTTGATGTCGGTGACGTTCAGTCCGGCTGGTTGCATCTGCTCGCGAATCCAGGCGGTGTCGCTCTCGGCGCAGGCGGCATTGATCACCAACACCAGAACACCGCGTTCAGCATCCAGGGCTCCGCAGTCGTAGACGATTAGATCGTCCCGGATTCCGCCTTCGGCATTGAGCAGCACCGTGTAGCAGGCCTCGCCAGGGCCGATCCGATGGAGGTCGCTGGGTACCAGTTGCTGCAGCGCATCCTTGGGATTCGTTCCCTCCAGGCGCAGCACGCCCATGTGGGAGATGTCGAACATCCCGACGGCCTCGCGCACGGCCTTGTGTTCCTGGATCAGGCCGCTGAACTGCACCGGCATCTCCCAGCCGGCAAACGGAACCATCCGACCTCCGGCGTCGCGGCAGAGCTCGTGAAGCGGCGTGCGCTGCAGCGACATGGGGATTGATCA
>JBGKDR010000318.1:0-9220 GCA_042954225.1 Parasynechococcus sp. | reverse complement strand
GGAGCTGATCGGAGCGGATCTTCAGGCCATTCAGAAAGCTGAGGATCGACTGCTGTTCAAGCAGGCCATGGAACGCATCGGCGTGAAGGTCTGTCCCTCTGGAATCGCCTCGTCGATGGAGGAAGCCGAGGCTGTCGGCGCTGCGATCGGAAGTTATCCCCGCATTATTCGTCCCGCCTTCACCCTGGGTGGCAGTGGTGGCGGCATCGCTTACAACCCAGAGGAATATGCGGCGATCTGCAAGAGCGGACTCGAAGCCAGCCCGGTGTCCCAGATCCTGATCGAGCAATCCCTTCTGGGTTGGAAGGAGTTCGAACTGGAGGTGATGCGCGATCTCGCCGACAACGTGGTGATCGTCTGCAGCATCGAGAATCTTGACCCGATGGGTGTCCATACCGGTGACTCGATCACCGTGGCACCAGCGCAAACCCTGACCGATCGCGAATATCAGCGTCTGCGCGATCAGTCCATTGCCATTATCCGCGAAATCGGTGTGGCCACCGGCGGCAGCAATATTCAGTTCGCGATCAATCCCGCCAATGGCGATGTGGTCGTGATTGAGATGAACCCTCGGGTCAGTCGATCGTCGGCGCTCGCCAGCAAAGCCACCGGCTTCCCCATCGCCAAGATTGCGGCACGTCTGGCCATTGGGTACACCCTCGACGAAATCCTCAACGACATCACAGGTCAGACACCGGCGTGTTTTGAACCAACCATTGATTACGTCGTCACCAAGATTCCTCGATTCGCGTTCGAGAAATTCCGTGGCAGCCCTGCCGTGCTGACCACCTCGATGAAATCGGTCGGTGAGGCGATGGCGATCGGGCGCTGTTTCGAGGAGTCCTTCCAGAAGGCCATGCGTTCCCTGGAAACGGGGTATTCCGGCTGGGGTGGGGATCGGCCGGAACCGGAGGTGTCCGAGTCCGAGATGGACCGTCTGCTGCGCACCCCATCCCCTGAACGAATTCTCACGGTGCGAACCGCCATGGTGCGGGGACGCAGCAATGCCGAAATCCACCGAATCAGCAGCATTGACCCCTGGTTCCTGGCCAAGCTGCGCCGCATTGTCGATGCCGAGCAATCGCTTCTGCAGGGCCGACAGCTTGCGCAATTGAATGCCGATCAACTGCTGACGCTCAAGCAACTCGGCTTTTCCGATCGTCAGATTGCCTGGTCCACGGGCACGAATGAACTGGAGGTGCGCAGCCATCGCCATGCCCTTGGGGTTCGCGCCGTCTTCAAGACGGTCGACACCTGCGCCGCTGAATTCGCCTCAACCACGCCGTACCACTACTCGACCTACGAGCGTCCGCTGCAGCGCCTCGAGGCCGATGGAACGCTGACAACGCTTCCGGCTGCCAACGAAGTCGGCGCTGCCGCATCGGACAAGCGCAAGATGATGATTCTGGGTGGTGGACCGAATCGCATCGGCCAGGGCATCGAGTTCGATTACTGCTGCTGCCACGCCTCGTTCGCCGCGCAGGAGCAGGGCATCACCACAGTGATGGTGAACAGCAACCCCGAGACGGTGTCTACCGATTACGACACCAGCGACAGTCTCTATTTCGAGCCTCTGACTCTTGAAGATGTTCTCAATGTCATTGAGGTTGAGCAGCCCGATGGTGTGGTGGTCCAGTTCGGCGGTCAGACCCCGCTGAAGCTCGCCATTCCATTGTTGAACTGGCTCGCCAGCGACGACGGACGTGCAACAGGAACTGCGATCTGGGGTACATCCCCTGAATCGATTGACCGGGCCGAGGACCGCGAGCAATTCGAAGCCATCCTTCGCGATCTGAACATCCGCCAGCCCCGTAACGGCCTGGCACGCAGCGAACAGGAAGCCAGAACGGTTGCGACCAATGTCGGTTATCCCGTTGTTGTGCGCCCCTCGTATGTCCTGGGCGGACGGGCGATGGAAGTGGTGTTCGATGAGGCCGAACTGAACCGCTACATGCGCGAGGCGGTGCAGGTGGAACCCGACCACCCGGTGCTGATTGATCAGTACCTCGAGAATGCCGTTGAGGTTGATGTTGATGCGCTCTGCGATCACTCCGGTGCTGTGGTGATCGGCGGTCTGATGGAGCACATCGAACCAGCCGGGATTCACTCGGGTGATTCGGCCTGTTGTCTGCCCGCTGTGTCGCTTGGTGATCAGGCGTTGGACACGATTCGGCACTGGAGTCGTGACCTCGCTCTGGCTCTGCAGGTCAAGGGGCTCATCAACCTCCAATTCGCCGTCCAGCGCACCGTGGATGGTGAAGAAGTCGTGTACATCATTGAGGCCAATCCCCGAGCCTCGCGGACCGTCCCCTTTGTGGCCAAGGCCACCGGTCAACCCTTGGCACGACTGGCGACCCGGCTGATGGCCGGCGAAACCCTTCAGGAGATCGGCCTGGATTCGGAACCTCAGCCACCGCTGCAGGCCATCAAGGAAGCTGTCCTGCCGTTCCGGCGCTTCCCTGGATCCGACACCGTGCTTGGTCCCGAAATGCGCTCAACCGGAGAAGTGATGGGGTCGGCCTCCAGCTTCGGCATGGCCTACGCCAAGGCTGAGCTTGGAGCCGGCGAAGCTCTGCCGACGTCCGGGACCGTGTTTCTCTCCACCCACGATCGCGACAAGGCTGCACTGGTGCCGATCGCGGCGCGCCTGATCGAACTGGGATTTGAGCTGATCGCCACGTCCGGCACGGCCAGTGCCCTTGAACGGGGTGGACTCAAGGTCCGCTCCGTGCTCAAAGTTCATGAGGGCCGCCCGAACATCGAAGATCTGATCCGATCCAATCAGGTCCAGCTCGTCATCAACACCCCGATCGGTCGACAGGCAGCCCATGACGACAAATACCTGCGTCGTGCCGCGCTCGATTACGCGGTGCCGACGGTCACCACACTTGCCGGCGCCAGAGCGGCGGTGGAAGCGATGACGGCCCTTCAGGGCGAGACCTTGCTCAGCATCCATGCTCTGCAGGATGTCCACGCCGGAGTGATCGGATCGCGTCAGTAGGGTGATTCCCTCCGTCGACTCCGCCGTGACCACGTCCGTTCCTGTCAAGCCAGGCACCGATCTGCGTGCTCAGTTCCGCCAGGCTTATGAAAACCGCTACACCTGGGATCCGGGTTTCGGCGGATACAGCGGCAGCTGCGTCTGGATTCAAGGCGACCAGCGGGTTGAAGGTCGTTTCACGATCGGAAAGGATCTGAAGGCCTCTGTTGAAGGAATCGACGATGAGGCGATTCTCAAGGCCATCAATTCCCAGCTCTGGGAAGTGGCGATCCACCGGGTGCGCCGCACCTTTGATCAGACCCATAGCGAGAACACCTTCACCGCCGGTGATACCGATTCGGTTGGAACGGAGGTGATCGTCGGGGGCAAAGGCGAAGGGGATCGTTATCGCATCAAGGACGATGTCGTCACGATGGTGCATCGCCATATCCACGGCACCGTGGTCACCATCTTCACGACGGCGGTGACCGACACAGGTAGCGGATACCTCAGCCATACCTACACAAGCCAGTACGCCGACCCGGCCACCGGTGAAGCCCGTGGTGGACGAAGCAGTTTTCAAGACACATTCGTCCCTCTCTCGGACAACGGTCCATGGGTGCTGCAGGAACGGGTCATCAATACCGAGGCCCATGGCGATCAGCCCGCGGGCTCGCAGACCTTCCGCTTTGAGAATCTCGAAGCGCTCTGATTGCGTTGCCGCCCATCGTCAGCTGTGACACCATCCACGGATCCACACGCTGGCGATGGATTCGTTCGACACATCAATCCAGGCGATCAATAGCCCCATTAACGGCTTGGTCTGGGGCTGGCCGACTGTTGCGCTGATTGCCCTGACGGGAATCTGGCTGATGGTTGGCCTTCGCTTCATGCCATTGCAACGCCTGGGCTACGGCATCGCGATGATGCTGCGTCCCAGCGAGGCCACCAGCGACGGTGAGATCACACCGTTTCAGGCCTTGATGACGTCTCTGTCCGCCACGGTTGGAACGGGCAATATCGCTGGGGTCGCCAGTGCCATTGCCGTTGGTGGACCCGGTGCCGTCTTCTGGATGTGGGTGATCGCAGTCTTCGGCATTGCCACCAAGTACGCCGAAGCCGTCCTCGCCGTTCACTTTCGCGAAACCGACGCGGGAGGACACCACGTCGGTGGTCCGATGTACTACATCCGCAATGGTCTCGGCGCCGGTTGGTCCTGGCTTGCTGGAGTCTTTGCGCTGTTCGGCATGCTCGCCGGCTTTGGCATCGGCAACGGGGTTCAGGCGTTCGAGGTGTCGTCCGCCCTTGAGGCTGCTGGCATTGCTCGACCTGTCACCGCCGTGGTCCTCGGCCTGCTGGTCTTCGCAGTTGTGATCGGAGGCATCCGTCGGATTGCCAAGGCGGCGTCCACCCTGGTTCCGCTGATGTCAGTGCTGTACATCGGTTCCTGCCTGGTGGTTCTGCTGGCCAATGCCGGCGCCATTCCAGAGGCTCTGGCCACGATCTTCGGCAACGCCTTCAGTGGTGAGGCTGCTGCTGGGGGCGCCTTCGGCCAGGTTGTGCTGATGGGCTTCAAGCGCGGCATCTTTTCCAACGAAGCCGGTCTGGGCAGTGCTCCGATTGCCCACGCCGCTGCCAAGACCGATGATCCCGTGCGCCAGGGGACCGTGGCCATGCTGGGCACCTTCATCGACACCCTGGTGATCTGCACGATGACCGCTTTGGTGATCATCACCACGCAGGCTCACCTGCTTTTGGATAACGCCGGAGAGCGGCTCAGTGGGTCCACCTTGTCCATCGCAGCCTTCGATAGCGGTCTGCCCGGCAGTGGCGTCGTGGTGACGATGGGTCTAATCATCTTCGCCTTCACCACCATCCTGGGTTGGAGCTTTTACGGCGAGCGCTGCACGATCTATCTCTTTGGTGAAAGTGCAGTCCTGCCCTTTCGACTGCTCTGGGTTGCGATGGTTGTTTTTGCCTCTGTGGCCGGCACGAGTGGGGCGATCTGGGGTGTCGCTGACACCCTCAACGGCCTGATGGCTCTACCGAACCTCCTCGCTCTGTTGCTGTTGTCTGGGACGGTGTTCAAACTCACCCGCTCCTACAACTTCTCCGATTGAGCGGATTTCTCTGCAACAAAAAAGGGGGGCCATGGCCCCCCTTTTTTGTTGGCTTGATTGACTCAACCTTGACCGTCGGCCATCGGTGTCACGGTCTTGAGCTTTTCGTTGAGCTGCATGGCCAGGCTCTGGCGGCCAACGGCGAGAACTTTGAGGGTGTCCTCGTGCATGCGCAGTTGGGCATCGGCCACCTGCATTCCACGCACCAACTCCTTCAGCTCATCAGGGAGGGTGTTCAGGTCATAACGCTTCCCTTCAAAGGTCAGCACGGGGTTGGGATTGTTCGCTGCGGAGTCGGTCATCGGTCCTGCCGGGAGACGTTGGAGGCTGATCGGCTCGCTGACTGTAGTGGTGTTCTGCCATTCAGTCCTGGATGTCGCGGATGAACTGTCGCTCACAGAGCTCGCGGTAACGGCCACCCCGTTGCATCAGGGCATCGTGGCTTCCACTGTCAACAATCCGCCCCTGTTCCAGAACAACGATGTGGTCGGCTTCCTGAACCGTGGCCAGTCGGTGGGCGATCACCAGAACCGTGCGGCCTTGCATGGCACGGCGCAGACCGAGCTGAACCGCTGCCTCGGCTTCCGCATCCAGCGCACTGGTGGCCTCATCCAGAAGAAGGACGGCCGGATTGCCCAGCACGGCTCTGGCGATGGCGATGCGCTGCAACTGGCCTCCGGAGACGTTGCTCCCACGCTCTTCCAGCACGGTGTTGTAGCCCTGAGGCAGACGTCGGATGAATCCATCAGCATTCGCCAGACGTGCCGCTTCGATCACGTCGGCTTCGCTGGCCGGACGTCCAAAGCGAATCGCATCGAGGATCGTGCCTGAAAACACCGTGGTGCGTTGGGGGACCAGCGCGACCTGACGGCGGAGATCCCTGGCCTTGAGCTGCGTGATGTCGAGACCATCAATGCTGATGGTTCCTTCCTGCGCCGCGTTGAAGCGCAACAGCAGAGAAAAGAGGGTGCTCTTGCCGGCTCCGGATGGACCCACCAAGGCGACGACCTGACCGGCTTGCACCCTCAGGTTGAGGTCGTTCAGGACGGGGGTCTCGGCTGCATAGCCAAACTGCACATGGTTCAGTTCAACGTCTCCGCGGAGCTGGCCGAGATCGAGGGGGGTGGCGGGGTCCGCTGCTTCTTTGGGTTCACGCTCGATGTCGCGCAAGCGCTTCAGTGATGCCTGGCCTTGCTGGAACTCGTTGAAGTTGGTGGTGAGGTGACTGATCGGATCGATCAGCATTAACAGTCCGGCCACATAGCTGCTGAAGCCCTGGCCATCCAGATCACCCGACTGAATGCGTGCAGCGCCGAGGGCCAGAACGGTCAGGATGCCGATGACCTCAATGAACCCGATCACCGGGTGCTGGAGGGCCACCAGGCGGTAGGTGCGGTAGCGAGCCAGGCGGTGCTGGTCGATCTTGGTCTCGAAGCGTTCCTGCAACCAGGGTTCCGCGGCGAAGGCCCGCACCAGGGGCAGTCCGTCGATGGCTTCGGCCAGCAAACCCGCCAGTTCGCTGACTTTGTTCTGACTGCGTTCGGTGGCCGCCATCACCCTGGCGCCGAACAGGCTGATCAGCACCGCCACCAGCGGCGCGATCAGAATGATCGCAACGGAGAGTTTCCAGTCCAGCCAGGCCATGTACCCGAACACGGCCACCAGTTGCAGTGCACTGGGGACGGTGTCCTGGATCGTCTTGTAGATCACTTCGCTGACCCGGTCCGCATCCTCGGTGAGGCGGTAGGTCAGATCCCCTGATGACAGCTTTTCCAGGGCTCCCAGCTCCACGCTCTGAAGCTGACGGAAGACATCCCGCCGCAGATCCTGGCTCACCCGCAGGGCAGGACCTGCCAGCAACGAGTCCTGTCCGAACTGGGCCAGCTTCTGGACCAGAAACACGCTGATCGCCAGTGCGATCACCTGGATCACCCGGTTCAGTTCTCCGGCACCGATCGCCGGGATCAGCTGTCCGGCCAGCTGCATCAACAACGGCCAGCAGGCGACGTAGGCCAGCATGCAGAGGGCACCCCAGGTCAACCGTCTGAGATGCGGTCGCAGCAACGGCAGCAGCCTGCGGAAGCCGGCCGGAGAGGAAGAAAGCATGCCGGCACAGTATCAATGTCGTTCCTGTTCCCCCGGCACCGATGAAACTGGATCAGTACCTGAAATGGATGGGCTGGGTCGGCACCGGAGGTGAGGCCAAGCAGCACATCCAGGCCGGTGCCGTGACGGTCAACGGAAGCGTCGAAACACGCCGCGGACGCCAACTGCAGACCGGTGATCAGGTGGTTCTTGGCTCCGACTCCGGTGTGGTCGGTGAGAATGACGCTGCAGCGCCGTAAGTTGGCCCGGAATTCCGCTGAGGCTTGAGGGCGTGCGCAGACCGGTGATCGCTGGCAACTGGAAGATGCACATGACCTGTGCCCAGGCCAGGGAGTTCATGGCTGTCTTCCTGCCGCAACTGTCCCAGACCCCGGACGACCGTGAGGTGGTGCTGGCACCCCCGTTCACAGCCATCTCCACCATGGCTGATCTCGCCAAGGACAGCCGCCTGGCTCTGGCCAGCCAGAACGTGCACTGGGAGGCCTCCGGAGCCTTCACCGCTGAGATTTCCCCCGCGATGCTCAAGGAGCACGGGGTGGTCTACACAATCGTTGGTCACAGCGAACCGCGGAAGTACTTCAGCGAAAGCGATGAGCAGATCAACCTGCGTGCCCGCTCCGCCCAGGACAACGGTCTGATCCCGATCGTCTGCGTTGGCGAAAGTGATGAACAGCGGGAGCGGGGCGAGGCTGAACGTGTGATTCGTCGTCAGATCGAGCAGGGTCTGGAACATCTGGACCCGGAAAAACTGGTCGTGGCCTATGAGCCCATCTGGGCCATTGGTACCGGGAAGACCTGTGCTTCCGAGGAAGCCAATCGAATCTGCGGTTTGATCCGCAGCTGGGTGGGTGCTCCTGATCTGGTCATTCAGTACGGCGGATCGGTGAAACCCGGCAACATCGATGAGCTGATGGCCATGAGCGACATCGACGGTGTCCTTGTCGGTGGAGCCTCACTGGATCCCGAGAGCTTCGGGCGCATCGCTAATTACCAGACGGCTTGACCCGTTGACCTGGCCCACGGACTGGCGACGGCGCACCGCCGTGATGGGGGTGATCAACGTCACCCCCGACTCCTTCAGTGACGGCGGTCGCTACCTCGCTGTCGATCGCGCGGTCGCCCAGGCTCGGCTTCAGGTCTCACGAGGGGTCGATGTGCTCGACCTCGGGGCTCAGAGCACCCGCCCTGGGGCTGAGGACGTCGGTGCCGAGGAGGAACTTCGACGGCTCCTGCCCGTCCTCCGGAGCATTCGCGAGCTGGAACCCGATGTGGTGATCTCCATCGACACCTTTCTTGCCGACGTGGCTGAACAGGCCCTGGCATCGGGTGCGACCTGGATCAACGACGTGAGTGCTGGTCTCCGTGACCCGCGCATGCTCTCACTTGTCGCCGAACGCGGTTGCCCGGTGGTGCTGATGCATAGCCGCGGCAACAGCCGCACCATGGACCAGCTCACCGACTACAGGGATGTTGTCGACGATGTGCAAGCGGCGTTGATGGAGCGCACGGACGCTGCGCTGGCCGCCGGTGTTCAGCCATCTCAGATCATCTGGGATCCGGGTCTTGGCTTTGCCAAAACTCACGAGCAGAACCTGGCCTTACTTCAGGGCCTTGAGGTACTGAAAACAAACGGATTTCCACTGTTGGTGGGCCCGTCTCGCAAGCGTTTCATCGGATCTGTGCTCGACGAGCCAAGACCTGCGGCGCGCATCTGGGGGACTGCGGCGGTGGTGTGTCGCTGCGCTCAAGCAGGGATCGACATCGTGCGCGTGCACGACGTGGGCCCGATGGCCCAGACCATTCGCATGGCCCAGGCCCTCTGGTGAGCCGTCTGAGTCAGTCGGTCACCACACCTTCGATGCGGTCCTCAACTTCCTGGTAGAGCTCCTGGAGCTGCTCGATGTTCTCGTCGGAGGTTTCCCAGTAACCGCGACCGTGAACCTCCAGCAGCGTGCCGACGATCTGTCGGAAGCTGTTGGGATTGAGTTCGAGAAGACGCTTGCGCATCTCAGGG
>JBGKDR010000317.1:0-1468 GCA_042954225.1 Parasynechococcus sp. | reverse complement strand
GGTGATCATCACCTCCTGCGCTGCAGTGGCGACTCCGTTTTCCCGGGTGAGCTTGTCGGCGATGGCGGCGCGGAGTTCGGGATCTCCAGCTGCAGGGCCGTATCGGGTGAACCCCTTGTTCAGGGCCTCATGGGCCGCCTGGCGGATGAACTCAGGGGTGTCGAAGTCAGGCTCACCAGCGCTGAGGCTGCAAATGTCCCGTCCTTCGGCTTGCAGTGCTTTAGCGCGAGCTGCAATCTCAAGGGTCAGCGAAGGCTTGAGGGCCTTGGCCCGGTATGAGAGAGCTGGCGATCCGGGCATCGTCAACGCACCTTCCACAGCGCGTTAAAAAACTCATCCTGCCTTACGTCGGGCCCGAAACAACAGTGGAAGACGACCCTTTGAATAAACCCGAGCAGATCAGCTGGGTGCTTGCCAGCCAGGAGCCTGAACAACTGGCTCAGTTCTATGCAGAGCTGTTCCATTGCAAGGCCTCTGCTGGCTTCAGTTCCCGCCACTGGCTGGTTCCACTGGGGGCTGGTTTCAGCCTCGAGATCTACCAACCATCCAGCCGGCGGATCTTCCCCCAACGCGGCCGGGCCCTAGCTCCTTGTCTGCGTTTGACACCGGCATCGGATCCTTTGGAGGCGCTCATGGCATGGGTTGAGCGTTGGCAACCGCGCGGAGTGACGGTTGACCAGCACCCCAGGTTGGAATCATTCGGTGCCGAATGCTGGCTGTTCGATCCGGAGCAGAATTCCTTCCTGGTGGTTGTCCCCGGTCAACGGACACGATGACGGATCCACTTATTGCCCTCGGTGCCTGCAGCAGTTGCAGAGCCTGCGACCTCGCGACGACCCGCCAGCAGGTGGTGGTGGGCCGTGGCAATCCGAACGCGCGCCTGATGCTGATTGGCGAAGCCCCAGGAGCGCGCGAGGACGCCACCGGTCAGCCCTTTGTCGGCCGATCCGGCCAAGCCCTCGACCGGCTGCTGGTGGAGGTCGGCTTTCAACCCCAGAGCGATCTCTACATCTGCAATGCCGTCAAATGCCGCCCCCCTGGGAACCGTCGACCGCGGCGGCAGGAACTGGAGGCCTGTCGCCCCTGGTTGGACCAACAGCTCGCCTTGATCGATCCCGCTGTTGTTGTTCTTGCTGGAGCGACAGCCCTGGAGGCTGTTCTTGGCAGCAAGGGCCGGATGACGGATCTGCGGGGGAGATGGCAACGCTGGCAGGGACGCGATGTGATGCCGATTTTTCATCCCTCCTATCTGCTGCGTAATCCATCGACTGAGGACGGCAGCCCGGTAGCCCTGACCCGAGCGGATCTCGTCGCGGTTCGACAACGCCTGTGCGAACGTTGACTCGCTTCCGGCGCTGCCAGCCATGACCGCCACCCTGGATCCCTCAATCGCGGCGAGTTCGGACCGTCGGTACGACACCCAGATTTATCGACGCTCCACCCGGACCGTCATGGTCGGCGACGTGCC
>JBGKDR010000316.1:0-2624 GCA_042954225.1 Parasynechococcus sp. | reverse complement strand
CGCTGAAGATCAGAGGGCTCAGGGAGGTGAGAACGGGCTGGCTGGGACTTTTTCATTTTTCTGGAGAAAAGATTGCTCCGTTGTGATGCGATCTATGGTCTTCGCACAACTTCTGTAGCGACCATAACTGTCTTCCTGGAGACATGCCCGTCCCTGCGGCGATTGATTCGCGTCAACACCGCAGATCGGGCAGGACAATGGCTGCATCTGCTTCCAATGCTGACGTGAGCCCCACCTTCGACCTTGTGGTGATCGGCGCTGGCTCCGGTGGACTTGCAGCCGCCAAGCGCGCGGCACGCCATGGCGCCAAGGTGGCCATCCTCGAGGGTGACCGCGTCGGCGGCACCTGCGTGATCCGAGGTTGCGTGCCCAAGAAGCTGCTGGTCTACGGCGCGCAGGCACGCCACCAGCTTGCGGATGCTGCGGCCTATGGCGTTCATATCGACGCTTGGCATTCCGATGTGGGCGAGTTGTTTGATCGCATGCGGACGGAGGTCGACCGCCTGAACCATTTGCATATCGGCTTTCTGAAAAAGGCGGGTGTTGAACTGATCTCGGGCTGGGGACGATTCCAATCACCGGACTCGGTTGCCGTCTCATCGGTGCGCGGGGGCGCAGTGGATCAGACGATCTCAGCGTCCAGATTTCTCATCGCTGTTGGTGGCCGGCCGGTTCGACCGCAGCTGCCTGGAGGAGAACTCAGCTGGGTGAGCGATGACATGTTTCAGCTGACGGACCTGCCCCATCAGGTGGTTGTGGTTGGAGCTGGCTTCATCGCCTGCGAGTTCGCCTGCATCCTGCGGGGGCTCGGTGTGTCCGTGCTTCAGATCGTTCGGGGGCCACGCCTTCTGCGGGGATTTGATGCCGAGCTGGCGGATGCCGTGCTGGAGGGCATGCGCGAACAGGGCATTGAGGTGATGTTTGAGTCGTCTGTCGTCGCCTTGGAGGGCCAGCCGGGTGACATCACAGCAGTGTTGTCCGACGGTCTGCGTGTTGCCTGTGGTGGCGTTCTGATGGCTACTGGTCGTCGCCCCTGGCTGGACAACATGGGCCTGGATGCCGCTGGGGTGACGGTTGCCGACGGCCGCATCGTCGTGGACGCCGATTCATGCACGTCTGTTCCTCACATCCATGCCGTTGGCGACGTCACGGATCGCGTCAATCTCACACCTGTTGCTGTGGATGAAGGGCGGGCCTTCGCCGATCTTGCCTTCGGCGGCAAACACCGCCAGGTGGACCACGAGCTTGTGGCGAGCGCAGTGTTCAGCAACCCCGAGCTCGCCACGATCGGGCTTTCAGAGCAGGACGCTCGGGATCGCCATGGGCCCGATGCCGTGACCGTCCATCGGGCCAATTTCCGTTCGATGGCACGGGCCTTGCCGGCGAATGGTCATCGGTGTCTGCTCAAGCTCGTGGTGGAGAAGGCCACCGATCGAGTGCTTGGGTGTCACATGGTGGGGGAGCATGCGGCTGAAATCATTCAGATGGCCTCGATTGCCATCGGGATGGGGGCCACCAAGGCTGACTTCGATCGCACGATGGCGTTGCATCCAACCATCGGCGAAGAGTTCGTCACGATGCTTTGAGGGTGTTGATGCGGTTTGGTTGATGTCGGCTGGATATGTCAAAGAATCACCGATGCGATTGAACTGCAGGCGTATGAATTCCATGGGCGGGATAACAAGTACATCTCCCGTCACCGGTTCATGCCCCGATTGGACAAATCAATGTCAGCGTTGCGATTGCACACCAGCATTCATGACGACACGCCTTGCTTGTGTCGCGATTGTCAACGCCTGAGACGGGCCATTGAACGCAATGCCACGCGACAGCCATCTGTTCCCAAGGCTGCTTAGGCTTTGGTGGAGCTGTGGCTCTGTTGTCGAGATCGCCAGTAAAGAACTGATTGTATGATGATCAAAATCATCACAACAGGAAGAACCAAACAAAGTAAAACCAGTCGAAATTCATCCGACCAGGATGACATTGTTGTCCTGGGAAGGACGTTGTCGGTGACATAAAGAATGTAGACACCAAGAAGAAGACCTCCCTCCAGTCTGGAGATTGTTCCTTTGGTCCAGAAGATGGGCAGGCAGGCCAGGCTGGTCAGCAGCATGACGGGGAGATCTTCGTTGATTAGCTCAGGACTGACGCTGAGGCCTGACCCGGCTGCGGCCAATGAACCGCCGCCCAACACCAGCATCAGATTCAGCAGACAGCTGCCAACAACATTTCCGATGGCCAGATCTGTTTTGCCCCGCAGAGCGGCCACCATCGAGGTGATGAGCTCAGGGGTGGATGTGCCCGCAGCCACGATCGTGAGTCCGATCACGGCCTCACTCACCCCCAGATAGGCGGCTGCAGTCGTTGCCCCTCCAACAAGCACCTGGGATCCGATGGTCAGCACGCCGATGCCAGCCACCAGCTTCAGGACCGCCAGCAACCATCCACCGGCACCGGCATCGTCTTCGACTGCCGGCTCCGCACTCCCGCTGCGGTTGGGCTCTTCTTGGGCGGTGCGGATCTCCCAGATTGAATTGATCACGAGGGCGAGCAGCAGTGCAATGCCTGCCTGCCAGGTGAGTCGCCCAGTCGAGGCCATGCCCCAGACGGCAGCGGAGATC
>JBGKDR010000315.1:0-6036 GCA_042954225.1 Parasynechococcus sp. | reverse complement strand
AGGGATCGGAACCATCAGTTTGCCCTTGGCGCAATCGGGGTTGCGCGTTGTCGGTCTGGAGCTCCACCAGTCCTCTGTTGATCAGGCGCGAATCAGCGCGATGCAGAACAATCTCTCCGGTCGATGTGACTTCGTCGCAGGTGATGTTCTGGATTCACTCGAGCGCCACTTGCCGGGTGCTGGTGCCATCGTTCTTGATCCTCCGAGGCGTGGTCTCGACACCAAGGTTGTTGATCTGATCCTGGCTCAGCCTCCGCCAGTGTTGGCCTACTTGAGTTGTGATCCCGCCACCCAGGCCAGGGATCTCAAGCTGTTGCTGGATCCCAATGGCCCCTATGCGTTGGATGATTGTCAACCCGTTGACTTTTTTCCCCAGACCACCCATCTGGAATCACTGGCGTTGCTCAAGCGGAGAAAACCATGACTCAACTGCGTAATTCAGCCTGGAATTGCTTGACCAGTGCCTGACGCACCTTCTCATGCACCGGTTGAATCTTGTCGTCCGTAAGTGTTTCTTTCTTGCTGCGATAGCGCAGCCGGAAAGCCTGGCTTGCCATGTCAGCCCCCACCTGTTCGCCTTCGAAACGATCAATCAGTTCCACATGTTCCAGCAGCGGTTTTCCTGCTTTTCGGATGGTTTGGATGAGATCAGCTGAGAGGCAGTTGTTACTGACCACAACAGCAAGATCGCGCTCACTGGCTGGCACCGTCGGGAAGGATTTGTAACTCGGAGTCCAGCGGTTGCTGCGGGTCGCGGCATCCAGCAGCCGCTCCAGATCAAGCTCGAACAGATAGGTTTCCTCCGGAAGATCCTGCTTTTCTGCCACAGCAGGGTGAAGCTGGCCGAAGCATCCAAGGGGGCGACCCTCCAGCACCAGTGTGGAGGCTCTGCCGGGATGCAGACGTGGGTCATCACTGAGACGTCGATCACTCAGCTCGAGATGCAATGCCTGCATCACCTGGGTGATCAGTCCCCGGGCCTGGTAGTAGTCCAGGGCGGATGGTTTTCCACTGGTGGTCCAGCGTTCGAGCCGTCGCTCGCCACAGATCACCCCACACAGCTGGGCTGTCTGCGTCACGTTGTCCGCTGAGCCGCTGTACGTGTTGCCGATTTCGAACACTGCACAGCCCGGCTGTGACGCCTTCAGGTTGCGGACGCAGATCTGCAGATGTTCTTCCCAGAGATTGCTTCTCAGATGGCTGGTCTCGGCCAGCAGCGGATTGCTGATGGCGATGCGCGTTTCGTCATCGGAGCCTCCGACCAGCGACAGGGTGGTGACTTCCTGGAGTCCAGCTGCACAGAACAGTCGCCGCAGGCGCCGTTCGGCCTGTTGCCGGGGGGTCAAGGCACCTGGGGCCAGAGGATCGGGCAGGTGCGCTTCAAATTGATCAAAGCCCACAAGGCGGGCCACTTCCTCAATCAGGTCAACTTCGCGGTGCAGATCCTGGCGGCGTGATGCCGGAGTCATCACCGTCCAGCCATCGTCGTTGGATTCCAGAACGCAACCCAGGGCCGTCAGACAGCGTTCGATCACGTCATCTCCGAGATCCTCCGGACCGTTGTCTCCGTCCAACGGACCCAACAGCTGGTGCAGCGCAAGTCGGCGCAAAACCACGGGTGAAGCCGCTTCGGGTGCGGCCCCTCCGACCCAGCGTTCACCGATCTCACATTGAAATTGCTTCTCAAGCAGACGCGTGGCCCGCTCGGAGCAGGCCAAGGTCAGATCAGCGGGAAGTCCCTTCTCGTAGCGACCGCTGGCATCAGTGCGGAGCCCAACCTGACGTGCGGAGCGACGCACCCTTGCTGGAGAGAACATGGCGGATTCCAGCCAGATGCTGGTGGTGGTGCTGGTGACACCGCTGGCCAGGCTGCCCATGACTCCGGCAATGGCCACGGGACTGTCGTGGCAGGTCACCACTTGCACCCCATCGCTCAGGACGAGCTTGCGCTCATCGAGTCCAATGAACTCCTCTCCGTCACGGGCGGCGCGCACGGAAAAACTGCTGGCGTCCACCGGTTGGCCCGTGATCCGTTCGAGCGCGTCGCTGTCGAAGGCATGCAGCGGCTGGCCCTGCTCGAGCATCACCAGATTGGTGATGTCAACAACCGCATTCACGCTGTTGACGCCGGCACGCTCCAGCCGTTGACGGAGCCAAGTCGGCGCAGGCTTGGCACCATCGACACCCGTGAGCTTGATCACGCTGTAGTAAGCGCCATCAAAATCACCCTCCAACGGACGATTGGCTGGCGCCAACGTCAGGTCAGGCAGGGAGAGGGCACCGCCGGTGAGCGCTGCCACTTCTCGAGCGATGCCGACCATCGACAGGCCGTCTGGACGGTTGGCGGTGATTGCCAATTCAAGGACCGTATCGTCAAGTCCCAGCAGGCCTGCCACGGGCGTTCCATTGGCTGGCAAGGCATCACTGAGCTCCTCGAGAATGGCGATTCCATCGGAACTGGTGGACAGTCCCAGTTCGGCGAGGGAGCAGATCATGCCGTTGCTGGCCACGCCCCGCAGCTCACCGGCCTTGATCGTCAGCCCGACCGCTGGAAGCACCGCTCCGACGGTGGCGACAGGGACGTGAATGCCAGCGCGGACGTTGGCTGCTCCACACACGATCTGCAGAGGCTCGCTGTCTCCTACATCGACTTTGCAGACGCTCAATTTGTCTGCGTTGGGATGGGGCTCCCGTTCGATGACATGACCAACCACGACCCCCTGGGCCATCGCACTGAGGTCGTCGATCTCTTCCACTTCAAACCCAGCCATGGAGAGGCGGTGTTCCAGCGCTTCCACGGATTCATCCACCTGGACGAGTTGTTTCAACCAGGAAAGGGACACCCGCATGGGTTTGAAATCAACTGGGCGCGTGATCTTAGGAAGCGCCCTTGTTCAGAAGAGCGTGAGGCGACCGGGTAAACTCTTGGTTTGTCAATTCGCTTCGCAACTGCGGCGCAACGTCCTTTATGGCCAAGAACAAGGGCGTCCGGATCGTGATCACTCTCGAGTGCACCGAATGCCGGTCCAATCCCGCCAAGCGTTCCCCCGGCGTGTCCCGCTACACGACCGAGAAGAACCGCCGGAACACCACCGAACGGCTGGAGATCAAGAAGTTCTGTCCCCACTGCAACAAGTCCACGGTCCACAAGGAGATCAAGTGACCCTGCAGCTCTCTTCTCACCCTTCCAACCGTTCCTGATTCATGTCCAGCTCCTTCTTCAAGAAGCGTCTTTCGCCGATCAAACCCGGCGATCCGATCGACTACAAAGACGTCGATCTGCTCAAGAAATTCATCACTGAGCGCGGCAAGATCCTGCCCCGCCGTCTCACCGGCTTGACCGCTAAGCAGCAACGTGACCTCACGAATGCCGTGAAACGTGCACGCATCGTGGCTCTGCTCCCCTTCGTCAATCCCGAAGGCTGAGCCCTGCTGTGGTGAAAACGGCCTTTGCCAACGGCGACATCATCGCCGTCGTGATCAAAGGCCAACCTCTTCTCGGCCGCCTGTTGTCCTCCAAGGGCAGCAAGGCGGTCATTTCATTTGGTGGGCAGCGGCGTGATCAGGAACTGCCCCAACGGGATCTTCTCTCCCTCGACCAACTCGACGCGTCGATATCGTCCGCTGCTCTGCCGACACCGGAGCAGACCCAGCATCGCCTGCCAGACACGCGGGCAGCGGCTGAGGTGTGGTGGCTGCTGATCTCTGACCATGACGGTCCGGCGGATCAGTGTCCAACCCTGAGCCTGCTTGAGCTGGCTGAGCTGATCTGCCATCCCGTGGATCTGGCCGGTCTGGCGGCGGTCTGGGGTTGGTTGCACGCAGAGCAACCTTGGTTTCGCCTCAAACGGGATCGCAGCATTCAGCCCAAGAGCAGCGATGAGATTCGCCGATTGCGTCATCAACATCGTCGTGAGCGTCTGGCCGCCCGTCGCGCTGAGCAACAGCTGTCTCTATTGCGTGAACCCTTTCCATTGCTTGGTGAGCGCTGGGACGCCCTGACCCAGGAGTGGCGCGACCGACTTGAGGACTTGATTGAACGCTCAGCCGAGCCCTCTGCCCAGTGGGAGCTTTCGGATGCTGAGCGTTCCTGGCTGCGAGACCTTCAGATCGCTGCGGATCCCAACAGCTTGCGCGTCTGGTTGATCGAACGCCAGTTGGTGGACCCCCATGAGCCACGAACGCTGCGTGGAAGCGTCTGGTCCAAGCACTTTGATGCCGTCTTGCAGTCAGAAGCCGAACGTCTGGCGGACTCTGCGCAGGAGCCGTGCGATGGCGATTCGATGCGAATCGATCTGACGCATCTGTCCAGCTACACCCTGGATGATGCCGGCACCAGAGAAATTGATGATGCCCTCTCCCTGGAACGTCGGGGAGATCAGCTCTGGGTGTGGATTCATATCGCCGATCCTTCGCGTCTGATCGCCCCCGAGAGTCCGTTGGACCGTGAGGCCAGGCGCCGGGCCACAACGCTGTATCTCGGAGATGGCGTCCTGCCGATGCTGCCGTTGGAGCTTGGTGCCGGGCCATTGAGCCTCAAGGCGGGTCAACGATCAGCGGCCTTGAGTGTGGCCGTTCTCCTGTCGGACGATGGCACGGTCGACGATGTGCAACTCACACGGAGCTGGATCAAGCCCCGGTATGGCCTCACCTACGAGGACGGGCAGGAGTTGATCGAGCTGGCTCCGCCTGGGGATGAGGACCTGGCCGAGTTGGCGCGTCTGATGCAACGGAGGGCCGACTGGCGCCGCCGGCAGGGAGCCGTTCAACTCGACCGCTTGGAAGGACGGTTCCGTCGCCAGGGTGACGCAGTTGAGCTTCAGATCATCGAACCCAGCTCGGCTCGGCTCATGGTCAGTGAAGCCATGCTGCTGATGGGAGCTGTGGTGGCGGAATTCGGCCGTGAGCATGGTTTGGCACTCCCATATCGCAGCCAACCGCCAGCGGAACTCCCATCTGATGTGGAACTGAGTGCCCTCCCTGAAGGACCGGTGCGGGATGCTGCGATCAAACGCTGTCTCAGTAGAGGCGTTCAGGGCACCCAACCGATGCCGCACTTCAGCCTTGGACTGTCGGCGTACGTCCAGGCAACCTCACCAATCCGGCGTTATGCGGATCTACTCACCCACAGACAGCTGATCGCTGTGCTGGAGCAGCAAACCCCACTGGAGGAAAGTCGGGTTGGGGAATTGATTGAGGATCTCGATGACCCCCTGCGCCAATCGATCCAGATCAGTCGCGAGGATCAACGGCATTGGCAGCAGGTCTGGTTCGAACAGCATCGCGATGCCACCTGGCCAGCACAATTTCTGCGCTGGTTGCGTCCCCAGGACCGTCTTGCCCTGGTTCATGTTGATGCCTTGGCGATGGATCTTGTCGGGCAGGTGCAGGGTGGAGATCCATCACCGGGTGACCAGCTCGACCTGCGCGTGAGCACCGTTGATTCAGATCGCGGCGAACTGCAGCTTCAACTCAGCTGATTGACACCGAGAACCCGCAGCCATGGTCCCCATGGATTGCGGACCACGCGGAGATCAACGGTGCTGCCATTCTTCAGGTCTGCCAACCATGAGGCGACAGCGGGCTCAAGTGTGATCAGAGGCCAGGTGTTGCCGTTGGTTTCCAGAACAAACCGCGCGTCATCAGGGCGTTTGATCCGACCGGACTGTTGTTGCTGGTGTGGTGCTGGTGGGGTTTGATCCGGTGCTGGTCGCTCCAACGAATTGGCTCCAGTCAGTGTCCCCTGGTCATCGAGATCATCGGGTCTGTCGAGTGCCATCAGCTGGGCCCGTCTCCAGTTGGGGTGCCACCAGGGCCACTCCCAGAGCGGCAGCACCGCCGCAGGGGCAGTGGCGTCGTGGATCAACGCCAGTTGCAGGGCCCGAACGGAGAGTTCTGTTGGAGGGCAGTTTTGCTGGACTGCCTGTGCAGCGGCCAGTCCCGCCACCTGTCCGAGGTTGAGGATGAGTGGCTGGAGGCGCGTGGCTCCATTGGCCATGTGACTGACGCTGAACCCTTTCTCCGCCACCAGCAGAT
>JBGKDR010000314.1:0-2617 GCA_042954225.1 Parasynechococcus sp. | reverse complement strand
GCGTCGAAGCCAACTTTGTCCTGGAGTTGAACAGCCACCGTGTTCAAGGAGTTCTTCAGGGCATCGGCCAAGCTGACCTTTCCGAAGTATTTAGCACCGAAATTTTTCGGGCAATATCCTTTCCAACACTGCTTTTTATCGATGAAGATATCTTCCGGTTTGACGCCACGATCAATGGCCGCGGCATAGGGGAACAACTTGAATGTGGATCCTGGTGAGCGAAGGGCCTGTGTCGCCCGATTGAATTGGCTTGACCCGAAGTCCTTGCCACCGACCATCACGCGCACCAGCCCCGTGCCGGGTTCGATCGACACCATCGATCCTTCGGTGTCGGCAGGCGCGTACTCCCGTACAACTTCCTGCGCCTTGAGCTGCCAGTCCAGATTGATGCTGGTGCGGATCTCCAGGCCCCCCAGCTCCAGCTGCTCTGCCGTCAGCAATCGGGGCAGTTGCTGAGCCACCCAACTGGTGAAGTGGGGTGCGGAACTGTTGAAGTATTTCGGGGTGGCCGGCCTGAGCTCGAGTGGCTCGTCCTTCGTCCGGTTGGCCTCAGCGGCCGTGATGAATCCGGCCTGAACCATGCGTTCCAGCACCACAGCCCGTCGCTCCAGGGCGAGCTTGGGATTCACGAGTGGGGAATAGATCGATGGAGCCGGAGGCAGGCCTGCGATCAGCGCCGCTTCCGGAAGCGTTAACTGATCGGGTGTCTTCGAGAAATAGATCCAGGCGGCATCGGCAACGCCGTAGGCCCCTGAGCCCAGATAGACGTAATTGAGGTACTGCTCAAGGATCTGCTGCTTGCTCAGCTGGCGTTCCAACTTGAACGCCAGTGCCGCTTCCTTGAGCTTGCGGGTGATTGTTCGGTCTTGGCTGAGAAAAACCGTTCGCGCCAGTTGCTGCGTGATCGTGCTGGCGCCTTCTCGGACGGACCCTTGACGCACATTGGTGACGATGGCCCGTGCGATGCCCCAGCCATCCACGCCGTCGTGTTCATAGAAGCGTCTGTCTTCCGCGGCGATGAAGGCCTGTTGAAGCAGGATCGGCATCTCGCCTTCCTTGAGCTTCTCGCGGGTGGCTGGACCCAGTTTCTGGATGACCCTGCCGTTGGTGGACAGCAGTGTGATGGTGCCGGGGCGGTTGAACGTGGCCACTCCCCGGGCGTCGGGAAGGGTCGCATCGATCATCTGTGTGAGCGCCCTTGTGCCCAGTGCGGCCCCGACACCGATGGCTGCTGCGGATCCCGCGATCAGGACCCATTGCAAACGGGTGCGGCTCACATTCCCTGTATCAGGGGACTGTGTCCGACGGCGATCGCCGTCACCAGCATTCCAAGCACCAGGAATGGCTGCGCACTGGCTTGGTATTTGACATCGAAAGCGACGGGGTCACGCAGAAGCCAGATGTCCTGAAATGTGATCTGAGGAACGATGAGCAGCACCAGCAAGACCGCAGCGAAATGCTGGCCGATGGCGATCAGAACGGCAACCATCGCCAACTGGAACACATCGATCATTCCCGCGCTGATCCAGCTGGCGGTGCGGATGCCGAACACCACGGGGAGCGACTGCAAGCCGAGGGCCCGGTCTCCTTCGACGCTCTTGAAATCGTTGACCACAGCGATGCCGAGGCCAGCAAGGCTGTAGGCCAGGGTGAGGATCGCCGTCGTCCATGTGAGTTGCCCGAACAGGGCCTGGCCAGCCCACCAGGGCAGTGCGATGTAGCTCGCTCCGAGGGCGTAGTTGCCCAGCCAGCCGTTCTGCTTGAGCTTCAGCGGTGGAGCTGAATAGATGTAGCTGACAAATGAGCCGCCTAGAGCCAACAAGAACACCACCGGGGTGGTGTGATTGGCCCATTGGTCGAGTCCGTAGGCCACTGCAAGGCCCGCCAACAGAAGGACGATGATCTGCAGCTTGACTTGGCCGAGCGGGATCGCCCCAGAGGGGATCGGCCGGTAGGGCTCGTTGATCGCGTCGATCTCGCGGTCGTAGTAGTCGTTGATGGTTTGCGTGAACCCCGCCAACAAGGGACCGCTCATCAACATGCAGGCGAAGGCCGCCAGGACGTGATCAAGCTTCCATTGGTACTGACCGCTGGCCGCGGCACCGCAAACAACTCCCCAGATCAGGGGAATCCATGTGACGGGCTTCATCAGCTGCAGCCGCAGCTTCCAGATGTTGTCGGTGCCAGAGGCACCTTTCATGCCAAGGAGTTGGCGGGCGTCACTCACTGGATTGAGCCTCAGGCTGCAGCGATTTCGTCTTCAAAGAACCAGCTGGTGGAGCCGTCGCTCAGTTCCACCACCACGCCGATTCCCTTGCCATCCACAGTGCGGAATTCCTTGACGGTGCCACTGGAATCCTTCTGGAGAAGGTCCACCAGGTTCTGGGGAATTCGGTCACGAACGCGGGTGATCCGGATTTTCGATCCGATCGAGATCGTCGCACCCTGGGACATGGCCTGCGAGGCTTAAAAAGTGGCGCAACACTAACAGTCGATTTTGCGCTGGAACCATGGTTGCCCTGCGTTTGATTCCATGCCTCGATGTCGCCAAGGGCCGTGTGGTCAAGGGCGTGAACTTCGTCGGGCTCCGCGATGCCGGTGATCCCGTCGAACTGGC
>JBGKDR010000313.1:0-2000 GCA_042954225.1 Parasynechococcus sp. | reverse complement strand
TAGACCAGGTCATACAGATCACCGGAGAGCTTGTCGATGACATTGGCGCTGAAGGGTGGCGTCAACGCCTCGTTGAGCATCAGCCGCACCAGACGCCGCACCGGTCCGACATCAATCGAACGGGTGATCACGCCCGCTTCCTGCAGTTCATCCACCAGTGCCGCTGCATCACGGGACGCCGCGGCCCGCACCATGGAGCCCAGGCGGCGGCGCAGGCCATCGGACAACAACCCCATCATTCCGAAGTCGTAGTAGATCAGCGCGCCATCGCTGGCCACGGCCAGATTTCCCGGATGCGGATCGGCATGGAAGAACCCAAAGCGCACCAGCTGCTTGAGGTAACTGGCGGCACCGATCTCGGCGACAGCAGCGGGGTCGACCCCCGCCTCGATCAAGCCGGCACGGTCGTTGATCTTGATCCCCGGGAGATAGTCCAGACACAGAACTCTGCGCGTGCTCAGTTCCCAGATCACCCCAGGGATCCGGATCTGACTGTCATCGAGAAACTGCTGGCGGAAGCGGGCGGCATATTGCGCTTCAACGCGGAAGTCGAGTTCCCGCATCAGAACGCGACGGCACTCCCGCGCCATTGCAGGCCAGTCCCGCCCGCGACCCCAGCTCGGATGGCGCTGCAGCACCGCCGCCACCTGCTGCATGACCTCCAAGTCGAGGCGGAACAGCTCCTCCAGACCGGGGCGCTGCACCTTCAGCACCACCTGCCGACCGCTGCGCAGACTGGCGCGGTGCACCTGGGCCAGGGACGCCGCCCCCAGCGGTTCCGGATCGAGATCGATCACCTCGGCGCAGCGCTGACCGAGTTCGTCCTCAAGGGCCGATTGCACCCTCTCAAAGGAAAACGGCGGCACGCTGTCCTGCAGGGACGCCAACTGCTCAACCCATCCGGCGGGAAGGATGTCCGGGCGCGCTGAAAGCAGCTGGCCCAACTTGATGAAGGCTGAGCCCAGTTGCAGCAGCTCGGCGGTCAACCAGCGGGCACGGCTGACCTGACGTGCCGCACGCGCCTGCGACGAGTCGCCATTGCGGTAACTCCAGGACTGCCCATCCCACCAAAGCAGGACCAACAGCTGAAGCACGACCCGCCAGATGGTCAGGGCGCGCCAGATCCGACGCAGAGATGCGCGACGCAAAAGCGCGAGCATCAGGCCTGCTCCTCAAGTTCACGGCTGATCGACGCCACCATGGCCCTCAGCCGATCGATGCGTTCCTGGGCTGAGGGGGACTCCTGCGAGGACGATGAAGCGGAGGTGGTGTCCTGGGGCTGGTCAGGGTGCTCCAACCGCTCTGCTTCAGCACGAACCTCCTCCTGGAACAGGTCCCACTCCTGACGGAGTCGATCGGGCGCATCCTGAGCCAGAACAGCCAATTCAGCCGCAACATCGGCAAGGCCATGGCCAAGGCGGGCACTGATGCGGTTAAGGGTGGCGCGGAACAGCGCTTCCGATGAGCCCATCGATGCGTATCGATCAACCCAGATCGTGGCAGATCCGAACCCTGATCAGGGCTCCGCCACCACTGCCGGAGGCGCCTCCACCGGCATGAAGAACGAGTCCGGGGGCTCAGGTTCAGCGAGAGCCGCAGGCTGCATTGGCGGCAAACCGAGCACAAGGGGTAGAGGCTGCTGCTCCGCGGGCTCGTCAACCACCTCGTCGACCACCACCTCATCTACGGGATCATCCGACCAGACCGGCTGTGTCCAGGTTGGTTGCGACGACGTAATCGCCGCCTGCAGAGCAGGCTTCGGCGTTTCGACCTCGACGGCGGGAGTCACCGGCAGTGCACTGACATCGACCTGCAGATCGCCAGGAGCGCCGCCATAGAGGGACCGCAAGCGAACAAGCTCCCGGCCGGGGAACCGCGCAGGAGCAAACATCAACGTCCGCGGCGTTTCAGCGTTGGCCTGAAGGATCGCCACACGCTTGGTGATGCCAAAGCCCAGGGAGAAACAGGTGCCGACCAAAAGTGGAGCAACCCAGAACCGT
>JBGKDR010000312.1:0-1526 GCA_042954225.1 Parasynechococcus sp. | reverse complement strand
TCGACGCTGAGGGGCGTTCATGGGCACCGGCCGCTGAATTGCTCGAGCGCTATGAGATTCCCCACGTCTGGGATGCGGTCCAGCGGCGGCTGTTGATCGGATCCCGGGATGTGGTGCCGACCTACCGGGACGATTCCATCCAGGCAGATGTCGGATGGCCGTTGGTGGAGATCACCCTGCAGGACAGCCAGGCTGCGGTGATCATGAGCGGCATCCTGCGGGACGGGCGGGTCTGGTGTCGCGTGGTGGAGTTTGCCGAGGAATTCGGGATCTCCGTGCAGTTCTCACCGCTGGTGTTGCAGGAGCGGCGCGGTGGCTGATCGGTGTTGAACCCTGCGCACAAAAAAACCCGGCCTTGGCCGGGTGTTGCATTGCAGAGATCGTTTCGCGATCAGGCGGAACCGACGCCGGTGTAAGCCCCGTAGAAGAACAGGCCCACCACGAAGAGAACGGCCATGCCACCAGCTGTGGCAACGAGCCACAAGGGGAGGACACCTTCCGTCCAACGGGAGCGCCAGGGCACAGCAGGGCGACCATCGGGAAGACGATCGGGAATACGACCGTCGGGATAAAGAGACTTCTTGCTGCTCATGGTTCAGACCCTCAGTTGAAGAAGTAGCTGGAGAACAGAACTCCAGTCACGAAGACGAACAGCAATCCCAGGTAGAGACTGGTGCGGTTCAGTTCAACCGGCAGGTTGTTGGGGTTGTCGTTGCGTTCCATGGTTTGTGAGATCAGCGGCGGATGAACTGCATCGCGGCCAGAGCTCCCAGGAAGAACACCGTCGGCACGCCGAGGGTGTGAAGAGCCAGCCAGCGCACCGTGAAAATCGGGTAGTTGCGCGGTGTTGTGGAGACGGGGGTCTGAGTCATGGCGTTACTTCAAGCGCACGTCGAGCTGGGACTTGCCTTCGTAGCGCTGGCTAACCACAGGAGCCTTGCTCTCAGTGGCCTGGAAATAGGTGTCCGGGCGTGGAGTGCCGAAGGCGTCGTACGCCAGGCCAGTGGACACAAACAGGAAACCTGCAAGAAAGATCGCCGGAAGGGTCACGGCGTGGATCACCCAGTAACGGATGCTGGTGATGATCTCGAAGAACGGTCGTTCCCCGGTAGAGCCTGCGGCCATGGCTTCGGGCGTATCAGCTCGGCGATCCTAGGGCGTGACCCAGGATCGCCGCGTCGGCCGAGACCGCTCGGTTACACAGCGTTGCCGATCCAGCGCAGCAGGTTGCCGCGCTCGCCGAGGACGAAGGCGTGGTCACCGTCAAAGACCATCCGGGTGAAGTTGCTCGGCTGGCGGTCACCGACGGGATCGAGTTCCCAGCTGTCACCGCCGTCCTGGCTGATCAGCAGCGTTCCATTGCCACCGCTGGCCCAGATGCCGCCGTCGTTGTCCCAGGCCATGTCCATGTAGCCGTAGCCATTGGTGATCGGAATGATCGCCTTGCTCCAGCTTTCAACGTCCTCGCGGGCGTCGTTCAGTCGGATCTGAGCGCCACGGGCGACCATCCAGAGGCTGCCGTCGGG
>JBGKDR010000311.1:0-1283 GCA_042954225.1 Parasynechococcus sp. | reverse complement strand
AGGTCCAGCGGTCCCCCTGTCCTGCTTCGTGAAGTGACAGGTATTCCCCGAGTCGACGCATGTCGGTTCCGTCCTGATCCACCAGATGGCTCAGGAGTGTCTGGGCCTGACCAGACCAATCCCGCCGTTTGGCAGGTGTGAGGCAGCGATCGCAACGACCGCAAGGGTCTGCGAGTTCCCCGACTGACAGCAGCAGAGCCTGTTCACGGCAGAGACCGCCCTCGGCCACAGCCTCCATCCGTCGCAACTGCTGCTGGGCGAGATCGAGTCGACGCAGATCAGCATCATCACCACCACGGCGAAGGGAAGCCTGCATTGCCCAGCCCAGGCTGGTGCGATCCCGAGGTGAAAACAACACGAGGCAGTCGGCAGGTTGCCCATCCCGGCCAGCCCGGCCGGACTCCTGGAGATAGCCCTCAGGAGTTGCTGGCAGGTCCAGATGCAGAACCAAACCCACGTCTGAGCGATCCACCCCCATCCCGAAGGCCACTGTCGCCACCAGAACCGGGCGCTCCTCGTTGAGGAAGTCCGTGAGCGCTTGATGGCGCGACTCGGGATCCAGTCCAGCGTGATACGGCGTTGCCTGAATTCCTTTCCCCTGGAGACGTTCAGCCCACTGCTCCACGGACCGTCGGGTGCGTGCGTAGATCAGAGCGGCACCACGGGAGGCTGCCAACGCCTCCAGAACAAGGGGCATGGGCTCTTTTGGACGGCGTTGCATCGCATAGCGAAGGTTCGTCCGCCGAGCGGAACTCACCTGCACCATCGGGCTGCGCAGATCGAGCAGGCGAATGATGTCAGCCCGCACACGCGGGGCTGCAGTGGCACTGAGCGCCAACATCGGGACCCCTGGACACAGACGACGGATCTGCCCCAGGCGGCGATAGTCAGGCCGGAAATCATGGCCCCAGGCGCTGATGCAGTGGGCCTCATCCACCGCCAAAGCCACCAGGCGGCCCTCACTGGCATGGCGTTCCAGCATCTGTCGGGTGGCTTCGCCCTGCAGTCGCTCCGGCGCCAGGTAAAGCAGGCGAAGGGATTCATCACGCAGCCTGGACATCGCCTGCTGACGGCGTTCCGGAGGCAGACCGGCATGCAGACAAGCCGCAGCAATGCCTCGCCGTTGCAATTGCAGAACCTGATCCTCCATCAGGGCCACCAGCGGCGAGATCACCACCACCAATCCCCCGCGGATCAGCGCCGGCAGCTGATAACAAAGGGACTTGCCACCGCCCGTCGGGAGCACTGCCAAGGCGTCACGCCCGGCCAGAACCGACTCAACA
>JBGKDR010000310.1:0-3572 GCA_042954225.1 Parasynechococcus sp. | reverse complement strand
CGGCGGACCTTGATCCTCAGCGACGACCCCCGTGGTCTGGTCACCACCCTTCAGGCGCTTCCCGCTGACCAGGCCGTGGTGGTGCTGGCGAGCGGCGACCCGCTGTGGTTCGGCATCGGCCGGATCCTGGCGGACCGCCTGCCTGCCGATCGGCTGCGGTTTCATCCAGCACCGACGGCCCTTCAGCTGGCGTTTGCCCGAATCGGTCGCCCCTGGCAGGACGCCAGCTGGGTCAGCCTCCATGGTCGTGAGCCATCCGTCCTGGCCAGCACCCTGCAGAAACGCCCCAAGGCACTGGCAGTGCTGACCGACCCTCAGCAGGGCGGTTTCGATGCGGTGCGCCGCAGCTTGATCAGCAGTGGCCTGGAGGACAGCTATCAGCTGTGGGCCTGCGAAAACCTGGGCCATTCCAGCGAACGGGTGCAGCGGATCAAACCCGGCCAGGCCTCACCTGCCGACCCGCAGCCGCTGCTGATCGCCGTGCTGATCGCGGAGCCAGGCTCACCCGCACCGGCGGATGCCCTACCCCTGTTCGGAATCGAGGACGGCGTCTTTCTGCAGCACAGCGACCATCCCGGTCTGATGACCAAACGGGAGGTCAGAATTCAGCTGTTGGCGGAGCTGGTCCTGCCGGAGCGAGGTGTGGTCTGGGACCTCGGAGCCGGAACCGGCAGTGTTGGTCTTGAGGCCCTGCGTCTGCGACCCCAGCTTCGGCTCGTTGCGGTGGAGAAACGGGCCGGGGGCGCCGCCTTGATCCAGGCCAATGCCGACCGATTGGGCGTGCGGCCCGCCGCGGTGCTGGAGCAGGACGCCCTGGCCATGCTGGAGAGCCAGAACCTGCCGGAGGATCTGTCAGCCCCGGATCGGGTGTTGCTGGGAGGCGGTGGTCGACAACGGGGTGAGCTGCTCGAAGCCGTGATGGCCCAACTGGCCCCGGGTGGAGTGGTGGTGATCCCTCTGGCCACCATCGAAGCCCTTGCTGAGCTCAGGCCGCTTCTCGAGGCGGCAGGACTGCGGGTGCGGATCCAGCAACTGCAGGCCTGGCGCGGTCAACCGCTCAGCGATGGCACACGTCTGGCACCGATGAACCCGACACTGATCCTCAGTGGCACGAAATCAACACACAATTGACACGATTTCGTCACGGAATCGTGTCAACAGCAAAGTCCGTTCCCGGCCCGATGCCCAGCCGTGCCGCTTCTCCCGCCCGCAGTTCGACCACGCCATCGGCCGGCTCGCTGGGGCCATAACTGCGACATGGCAACGCGGGGCAGGTTGGCACCTCGGCTTCCACGGCAATCACACGTCCTTGACGCACAAACAGCATGTCCAGGGGAGCCAGCGTGTTGAACATCCAGAACCGCAGCGGCTGCGGACGGTCAAATGGGAACCACATCCCACGCAACGCGGGAAGGGCGTCACGTTGCATCAGACCCATGCGCTGCTGATCAGGGGTGCGGGCCACCTCGAGGTCAATGCATCGCTGATCACTGAGACACCAGCGGGCTGTGATCGGCAGCTGCTGTGGAGGTGCGGCATCCATCCCGTTCAAGCCCCCGTCCGCTCAGCGCCGAGGCAGTAACCACGGCCGCGGACGGTGTGCAGCAGACGGCCTTGATCCTCCGCTTCGAGCTTCTGACGCAGATAGCGCACATAGACCTCCACAACGTTGCTGCTGGTGGCGGTTTCCTCACGCCAGACCGCCTGCAGCAGATCCTCACGGGTGAAGACGTGACCCGGTCGCTGCAGAAACACCAGCAGAAGGGCATGTTCCCGCTCCGTGAGCGCAATCCGTCGGCCTGCGCGATGGACCTCACGCGAGGAGGGATCCAGGCGCAGATCCTCGAACTGCAGCAGGGTGGGATGCACTCCGGCGCGCTGCTGAATCGAACGGTGCAGCCTCAGGCGCAGCAGCAGATCACTGGGGGGCTCGGCGGAGACCCAGAAATCATCAGCACCGAGACACAGGCACTGGGCCCTGGCCTCCACCGTGTCCTCCACCAGATCCAGGAAAATCGGCATGCGCCGGAAGCGCGTCCGCAGATCAGGGATCAACGCCGCCTGCCCCGCTCCAAGGACGGCGGCAACGGGCTCCTCACCTTGGCTCGCTGCGTTCGCCGTCACGCCGGCACACAACCAATCCACCGTTGCGTACCCGGAAGCCGTCAGCCTCTGGGCAAGACCCAGAGCCGTCGGACCCGCCAGGAGAACCAAGGGCTCCACGGTCATGGCTCATCCCGGTCGGGCTTGGCGATATGGGGCAGACCCCAGCCGAGCTTGTTGCGCAGCACCTGGAAAAACTCGTGATCGGAAAGACGCACGAAACGCACCGGATGATCGCTGCGCCGGATCAGCACACGGTCCTCCGGCCAGACATACCAACCGGCCGTACCGTCCACCACCATCATCAGCCGGTCCGGTGTGGCGGGGAAGATCGTGACCGGTGCGCGGTCACTGAAAACCACGGCTCTGGAGGCCAGGGAATGGGGAGCGATCGGCGTCAGCTGCAGCACTGGGCAGTCGGGGGTGATCACCGGGCCGCCGGCACTCAAGGCGTAAGCCGTCGAACCCGTCGGCGTGGAGAGGATCACACCATCGGCGGCAATGTCCACGGGAGCATGGCGGCCGATGGCGATCTCGAAGTGGCACATGCTGGTGAGAGGCTCGCGGTGCAGAGCCATCTCATTGAGTGACAGGGCTTCCCAGCGGCGCTGATCACCGCGCATCACGCTGACCACAAGATTGCTGCGTTCCTCGATCGTCCACTGCTCGGTGAGGATCACGTCGAGGGCCCGATCGAGATCGCCGAGGTAGGCCTCAGCCAGAAATCCGAGGTGTCCGGTGTTGATCGTCAGGATCGGCACGCCGACAGGGGCGGTCTGGCGCGCAGCGGACAGCACAGTGCCATCACCCCCCAGCACGATCGCCAGAGCCATGGAGCGATCGAACTGCTCAGGCACACAGGCGCTGTAACCAAGCAGGCGAAGGTGCTGATCCGGGTTGGCGAAACCGACCATGCCGCCGGCACTGCTGGCACGCACGACGCTGTGGCCAGAGGCTTCCAGACGCTGCTGGATCGTGTCTGCAGTCTTGACCGCCAGATCCTTGCCGTCGTTCACGATCAGTCCAATGGTCGGCACTGATCGGCTGGCCCAACAACGGTGTCCAGCCTATGGGATCTGAGAAATCCGAATCGACGCGCTGCAACAAACAACACGTGACGCCGTCGTCAGGGACGGATCAGACATTTTTTCTGCTGGGAGACTGAAAATCCCTAATGTTGGCGGTGCTGTCTGGAAAGCATCCCGTGCGAGCGTCTCTTCTGTCCCTGGCTCTTGTGCTTCCCGCACTGCTGACGCCTTCTGCCAAGGCCGGCGAGCAGGTTGGCCCAGACCAGGCCGAGACCAGCAGTCCCGTTCTGGTCGCGCAAGCCGACGAGAACGAGACCACGGACGAGTCGGACGAAGACGCCTGGCGGGTGTATCTGGACCTTTACGGATTTCTCCCGATTGAGAATGAGGGAACGGTCAAGCTCGACGGCAACAGCAACACGGGCAACCTGAGCCTCAGCG
>JBGKDR010000309.1:0-2822 GCA_042954225.1 Parasynechococcus sp. | reverse complement strand
TATCTGGACGGTAAAAAGCTCAACAAGATCGAACAGAACAAAGCCGAGAAGGATGGCCTGCTGGTTGGCAGCGAAATCGAGCGTTTCGCCGAACTCGGATGGGAACAGGTCGATGAAACCGATCTGCAGCTTCGCCTGAAGTGGTACGGCATGTTCTGGCGGCCGAAGACACCAGGCAAATTCATGCTCCGCCTCAGGGTGCCGAACGGTGTCCTCAGTGCTCAACAGGTGCGCGTTGTGGCGTCGATCGTTGAACGCTACGGAGAGAACGGCAGCTGCGACATCACGACGCGACAGAATCTTCAGCTGCGTGGTGTTCTCCTGGGGGACCTGCCTGAAATTCTCAAGCGCCTCAAAGAAGCGGGTTTGAGCACCATTCAGTCCGGCTTTGACAATCCGCGCAACGTCACGGGCAATCCCATCGCCGGAATTGACCCCGAGGAGATTGTCGACACCCGCCCTTACACAACGGAGCTCCAGAATTTCCTGACCAACAACTGTCAGGGCAATCCCGAATATTCCAACCTTCCTCGGAAGTGGAATACAGCTGTTGCAGGTGCCAAGGACAACTTCCTTCTGCACAACGACATCGTTTTCCATCCCGTTGAACACAACGGCGAGATGGGCTTTGGCGTGTGGATCGGTGGTGTTCTGTCCTCGCAGATGAACGCCTACGCCATTCCCCTCAATGCCTGGGTGAAGCCTGACGAGATCTGCAAGATGACCGACGCGGTCATTCGCCTCTGGCGCGATAACGGTGAGCGGGACAAGCGCCCGAAGGGCCGCTTCCGCCTTTACCTCGACCAGGTCGGCCATGACACCTTCCGCAGCCAAGTGGAAGAGCTATTCGGCCCCCTGACCCCTGATCCGGGCTCAGTGTTCGACACCAAGCCGCGCTCGCACTACGGCATCCATCCGCAGAAACAGGAGGGGCTGTCCTTTGCAGGCCTGCATGTTCCCGTTGGACGCCTCTCCGCCCAGGATCTGCAGGACCTGGCGACCGCCAGCCTGAACCACGGCAGCGGAGAGATCCGCCTCACCGAAGACCAGAACGTGATTCTGGTTGGCATCCCAACCGAAAAGCTGGACGGCCTCAAGGCCGATGCCCTGCTCCAGCGTTTCCCGCTCGAACCCGGTGCCATCTCAGCCGGTACCGTCTCCTGCACAGGAAACACCTACTGCGGTTTCGCCCTGACCAACACCAAGGATCAGGCGCTCGAGGCAGCCAAGGAGTTGGACCAGGAACTCAACCTGCCCGAAGAACTCAAGATCCACTGGACCGGCTGCCCCAACACCTGTGGCCAGGCCTACATGGGTGCCATCGGCCTCACCGGCACCAAGGCCAAGAACAGTGAAGGTGTCATGGGCGAGGGCTACACCCTCACCATCGGCGGTTCCCAGGGCCCGAACCCCAGCATCGGTGAAATCCACCGCAAAGCGATCCCTGCCGCTGAGATCAAGACCGTTCTGAAAGAGGTCCTGATCGAGCAATTCGGCGCAACGCCCAAGGCCTGATCCCCCACACCATCGAGCAGCTCAATCCAACCGTGGCGCTTCCTTTTGAAGCCACGGTTCGAACGCTGCGTCCTTGTCCCAAGCCCTTCGTCTCACCATGGCCAACCGCAACGACGTCTTCTCTCGTTTCGTCAACTGGATCAGCTCCAGCGGGCAAGACGGAACCGTGATCAATCGCCCGGGAGGAAGCACCGACTTCTTCTCCCGCCTGATGAACCGCATTAGCGGCTGATTCACAGCGCCACAGAACCGATTAACACCATCAATGGATTACGTCCTTCCCAATGAGCTCGTCGACGGCATGATTGCCGCCGGCGGCAAAAAATCAACGGTCAGCGTCAAGAACCTGCTGATCCGTGGCTTTTACTCCGGCGCCATCCTCGGCCTGGCAGTGATTCTGGCCCTGACTGTGGGCATCACCGTCAAGGCTCCGTTCGTCGGCTCGCTGCTGTTCCCCTTCGGCTTCGCCAGCATCGTGCTGTTCGGCATGGAGCTGGTCACCGGCAACTTCGCACTGCTGCCGATGGCCACCTGGGCCGGCAAGAGCAGCTGGGGCGCCACCTTCCGCAACTGGATCTGGGTCTGGATCGGCAACTGGATCGGCACCGCCGTCGTGGCCGTGATCATGGCCTTCAGCCTGACCAGCGGAACCATGGATGGTGCTGCTGACAACGTCGGCGCGCCCATCTGGGACGCCGTTGCTCAGAAGATCATGGCTTTGAACAAGGCCAACGTTGTCGTCAAGTACGAAAGCCTGGGTGGCACCGGCTTCTTCCTGGCCTTCCTGCGTGGCGTTGTGGCCAACTGGCTCGTCTGCCTGGGCGTGACCATGGCTCTGGTCAGCAAGAGCGTCCCCGGCAAACTGCTGGCCTGCTGGCTTCCGATCACCGCATTCCAATCGATGGGCATGGAGCACATCGTGGTGAATCAGTTCCTGCACACCGCAGGTCCGATCCTTGGCTCCGGCGTGAATTTCGGTCAAGTGATTGTCTGGAACTGGCTGCCTGTGACCCTCGGCAACATTGTCGGCGGCATGGTCTTCATCGGCATGCTCTTCTACAGCACCCACCGCACTCCAATGGACAACGTGCTCCCCACCGAGCATGACGACAAACTGGAGCGTGAGATTTCTGCAGAGCTGGGTGCTCGCTGATCCATTCATGACTGTCGACGAGACCTCCCTCTGGGAGCGACTCGCGCAATCAAGACGGGCTCCACTGGAGCCAACCTGGCTGGGGGAGGTCTACTCCCCCAGCCTTTCTCTTGACCTGCGTCGGGCGCTCTGCGAAAAACTGGGCATGCAAGCC
>JBGKDR010000308.1:0-4789 GCA_042954225.1 Parasynechococcus sp. | reverse complement strand
CGTTCAGGAACATGCTGAAGGTGAACAGGCAGAGAACGGCCATGAAGCGGCCGGCCTGTGGAATCGAGCGAAGGCGATTCAGCAACTGAATCGGTGCCATCCGCTGGGTGGGAGCTGCCGGCTCCATGCCCGGAGCAACGGGGCTGGCGAACCGTCGCTCAACACCCACAACGGAGGCCGCACCCAGGCCCAGCAGCAGCACCGGGGCCATGACACCCAGGCGTTCGAGGCCAGCCCAAACCTCACTGCGACTGGCACCAATGGCGCAAGCCGTGCCGAACACCCGGTTCACCAGGGCTGAACCGAGCAGCACCCCGAGCAGACGCATCGCAAACACGACGGACAGCACACGGGGACGTTCCTGTTCGGTGGTGCGATCGGCCACAAGGGCTGAGAACGCTGTGCCACCGGCGGCAATCGCCGTACCGATGGCGATGAAAATCAGAACCAACGCCCCGACCCAGGGGAGGCTGGGCAGCAGACCCTGGAGCTCCATCGAGCGTGCCAATTGCAGGACCACCCGCACAGCCAGCAGAAACAACAGCGCCACAGCGCATGAGCTGGCGAGGATGAAGGGTGTGCGCCGCAGTCGGCCAGACGGCATCTGATCGGAGCGATGGCCAAACCAGATGCGGGTGAACCCCATCAGCTGCTGCGCACCCACGGCCAGCGCCGCAAGCACAGCTGGCAGCTGAATGTCCTGAATCAACAGACGGTTCAGCAGACCGAGGATCAGCACACCAAGCAGACCGAAGCTGAGCTGAAACAGCCCCAGTTGGATCCCCAATCTGAGTTGCCGAACCAAGGATTCATCGCCAAACGCACGACGAGTATCCCCTGATTCAGCCTGGAAAAACAGGGTTTTGTCGGCTCAGGGATCCGCCTGTTTGAGATCGCGCAGGCGCCCATCGACGGAGGCCAGCAATTCAATGGCAAACATCGGCGACTCCTGAACGGCAAACAGAAACTTGTCGCGGTTCATCTCAATCAGCCGTGACTCGACCATCGCCGTCGCCGTTCCGAGGCGCCGATGACCATCCATCACCAACGCCCCGGCGCCAAAGACATGGCCCTGGGGGATGTCTTCGGTGCCCTCAAGGCCCTGATCATCGATCCATGTCAGTCGGATCGACCCTTCGAGAAGCCCATACATCGAGGTCCCGACATCACCCGCCTCAAACAACACCTCACCGGCTCGCAGGGTGAGCACCTCGGCCTGATTGGCCAAGGCGCGCATCGTGTCGAGGGCATGCATCAAAGCGGATGGGGCGAACAATCGCGTCAGGAACCGGCGGCGCTCAAGGCAAGGGCCGCGCCGAAACCCTGGCGCACATCATCCTGGGTCAGGCGACCGTCATGGTCCTGATCCAGGGCATCAAACACGGCATCGGTCCCCAGCCATTCATCACGGGTGATGCAGCCATCGCCATTGAAATCATTCAGCAGGAAAATCTCCTGAATGGCATGGCCAAAGGCAGCACCGCCTTCAAGTTCAGCCAGACGATGGCCGAGTTGTTGCTCGAGGGTCTCGATGGCTTTGCTGAAACCCTTGATCCCTTCACTGAGCTTGTCGGAGGCCATGCGATCGGAGGCCATCTGCTGATCGAAGGTGGCGCGGTCAACATGCAGTTCCGGCTCAGCCGCTCCGGGTTTGGCAGCATCCAGCTTGCGGGTCAGCGTCTGATCAGAACTACGAAGCTGGTCGAGAAGCTTGGGTGAAATCGTGAGCAGATCGCAACCGGCCAGCTCGACGATTTCGTCGATATTGCGGAAGCTGGCACCCATCACCTCGGTGTTGAAGCCGTAGGTCTTGTAGTAGTTGAAAATCTTGGTGACGGACAGAACGCCGGGATCTTCAGCACCTGGGTAGAAGTCCCGGCCCGTTTCTGCCTTGTACCAATCAAGAATTCGCCCGACGAAGGGAGAAATCAGGGTGACGCCCGCTTCCGCACAGGCCACGGCCTGACCAAATCCAAACAGAAGGGTCAGATTGCAATGAATCCCCTCCTGTTCGAGAACTTCTGCAGCCTTGATTCCTTCCCAGGTGGAGGCAATCTTGATCAGCACACGGTCATTGCTGATTCCTGCATCGTTGTACAGACGAATCAGTTTGCGACCTTTAGCAATCGTGGCTTCCGTGTCGTAACTAAGGCGAGCATCGACTTCTGTGGACACACGTCCGGGCACAATTTTCAGGATTTCCTTGCCGAAGATCACACTGATTTCATCAAGGGCTTCTCTGACAATGTCTTCAACAGGGGCATTCTCACCAATCAACCGCCGCGAGGACTTCAGAGCCTCATCGATGAGGCTCTGATAGGCCGGGATCTGTGCCGCCGCCAGAATCAATGAGGGATTGGTGGTGGCATCTCTCGGCGTGAACCGCCGAATGGCCTCAAGATCACCGGTATCCGCGACGACAACCGTCATCTCGGACAGCTGTTCCAACAGGTTGGCCATTTTGATCACAACGCTTTTGCCACAAAAGTAGCCAGATTCAGCAGGGCAGATCAGCTCTTCGCCGGTTTATTTAATTCCTCTGGCTTTGAGGGACGAATCTTTTCAACGACAAGCAACCCGTCAATGATCTGCTTGGCAACCGGCACCGCCACGGTTGAGCCATAGGCGTGCTCTCCCTGGGGCTCATCCACCACCACGAAAACCACATAACGGGGATCTTCAATCGGCAATGTGGCAACAAAACTGCAGATTTTGGCGCCGGGGAGATAAATGCCATTCAGCGCTTTCTGCGCTGTTCCCGTTTTGCCACCGATGCGATAGCCGGGGGTTTTGACACCCTGGCCGCTGCCCTCATCGACAACGGATTCCATCCAGGACAACACCGTTTTGGTGACTGGCGCCTGCAGCAGAGGCTGCCCGGTAGGAGCTGCCGACGGAGCCAGGGCATCGCCGGAGCGGAATCCCCTGGTGATGTGGGGGCTGACCAGGCGGCCTCCGTTGGCGAGCATCGCGTGAAGCTGCACCAACTTGACGGGGGTCAGCGAAAAGCCCTGACCAAATGCCGTCGTCGCGGGTTCGATCGGTTGCGTGGTGAAGGCCTGCTTGGTCTTCAATTGGCCAGCCACGGCACCCGGTAGATCCGTGTCGGGTCGCATGGCAATGCCAAGACGATCCATCCAGTCCCAGTACACCCCGTCGGGAAGACGACGCATCGCCTGCACCATGCCGACGTTGCTGGACACCTGGAGCACCTTGGCGAAGCCAATCAACCCATTGGCCTTTCGATCGTGGTTGTTGATCGGCCAGCCACCGATCTCAAGTTGGCCGACATCATGCACACGGTCATCGGGCTGGATCACCTTCTCTTGAAGGGCGAGCGCCAGGTTGATCGGTTTGAAGGTGGAACCCGGCTCGTAGAGATCCTGAACCGACCACTCGCGGAAGCGCCCTGGATTGAAAGCCCAGTAGCGGTTGGGGTCATATGTCGGTGTCGAGGCGAGCACAAGCAGCTCACCGTTGCGGACATCCATGACGATGGCCGCCCCTTTTTTCGCCTTCCACTTGGCGACCTGATCCGTCAATGCCTTGGCGGCCAGCTCCTGCAGGCGTGAATCCAGGGTCAGTTGCAGGCGGAGGTCATCGCCGTAGAACGCCCCCGGCTCAAGGGCATCGGGCAGCGGCGTGCCATCGGCACCGCGCCGCAGGCTGCGGGCCTGCTCGTGACGCTGCAGATCACGGTGGCGACTCTGCTCCAGTCCGGCCTGGGGGACACGCTCGGTGTTGAGGAAGCCGACCACGTTGGCGAACAGGGTCCCCTGGGGGTAGACGCGCTGCGGATAGGGCTCAAGGTCCAGGCCACTGATGCCCATGGAGCGGATACTGGCTGCTGTCTCCGGATCGAGCCCCTCACTGAGCTTGATGCCCGATCGCCGCTCCCCCATCGCTTTCAGCAGCGTTGCCGCTGGAGTCGCCAGGGGCTCGGCCAGGCGTTCGGCGACATCTTTGGCGGGGCGGATCGCCGTTGGCTCATCACCCGGAAAGTTGAAATAGCGGGGATGGGCCCAGAGCCGGAAGCGCTTTTCATCCAAGGCCACCAGACGACCGTTGCGGTCCACGATCGGCCGCCGTTGGCCAAGGGGCTGGGACTTCTGGGTCTGCAGTTGCCGGGCCCGGGTTTCGAGCGCTTCGGTCTGCACCAACTGAAGCCAGGCCATCCTCCCGATCAGGCCCAGCAGCCCCGTGCAGAGGATCAGAAAGATCATCCACAGCCGCCGATCCGGCACCTTGTCGAGGGTCACGACCCGCGAGCGCGACCGTGGTCGTCTGGACATCCTGGTCATCAGTAACCAGGTCGAATCGGTGTCCGCAAGAGAGCCTGAACGGCACTGAGCAGGTCCGTCTCTGGAGGCTCAGAGGGAAGAACGGCCGGTCGGTCCAGATGAATCAGGTTCGATGCTTTGGTCGGCACCAACTGCTGAGGCTTGGCGGTTCCTCGCAACACATGCTGCTCAAGCAAAGCCGTGGATTCGGTCAGACGGTGGGCCAGGGTTCGCGTTGTTTCCAGCTGGTTGAACGCCACCGTCCAGCGATGCTGCCAGTGGAGGGTCAGCCCTGCCAGGACAGCAGCCGCCGTGATCACCCCGAGCAGGGTCCCATCGGCCACGCGATGAAGGCTGCCGAGCACAGGGGACCGACGCGCGACCCGGGCCGATGACATCGAGCCCTGAATCAGGTCGAGGGTTCTCCCGGAAGGGCGCTGTTCCGGTGCCGCTACCACGGTTGAACCGCCAAATAAGCCAGTGAACCACCCAGCTGAAGCCCCTGCAAC
>JBGKDR010000307.1:0-1651 GCA_042954225.1 Parasynechococcus sp. | reverse complement strand
CACCGGCGAGGCGGCCTTGCTGGATCACAGCATCCAGGGCCATCTCCATCGCCTGGGATCGCGTCAGCCAATTGCAGTCCGACTCGATCACGGCCTTGCGCAACTGAACAGCACTCCAGCCCCCATCAATGGCAAAGGGGAGAAGGGTCTCGAGCAAATCGTCCTGAAGTTGCGCGTCAGCATCCAGAACCAACAACCACTCACCACTCATCTGCTGAAGAGCGGTGTTCAACGCGCCGGACTTGCCGCCTCCTGCATTGCGCAGCCGATGAATCACCCTCAATTGCGGGTAGCGCTCCGCCAACCCATCGAGTAGCTCAGGGGTTCGATCTTCGCTGCCGTCGTCGATCACCCAGATCGACAATCTCCCGGCCGGATAGCGCAGGTTGACCAACCGCTCGACGACGCGGCTGACCACCGCCTCTTCATCACGGGCAGCCACCACCACATCGAGACTGGGATAGCGCTCGTCAGTCCAGGGTTGAGCCGAGCCATCGGTAACCGCTGTCTGACCGAGGGCCGCACGCATCACGGTGCGCAGGCCGTAACCACCCAGCACAAAGGCAAGGGTGAAGGCCGGCCAGAGAGCCCTGACGTTGTCCAGCCAATGGGGAGCCGCCCCTGCACAACCACAGACGAACAGAACGGCCGCGGACTTCACACGACGGTGGTCAGCTTTGACAACAGCCGTGGTCATGCACCATCTCGGGTGGGCAGGACTCTAAGGGTCCTGAACCGGAGCATTCAACGGGCCGTAGACAGTCCCCGGGTAGTAATGCGAAAGAATTCGCTCCGTGCTCCAGCCGCGGTAGCCCAGATCGATGGCACCGGCCTGGGACAGCCCGGCTCCATGACCGAAGCCACCACCATCGAAGCTCCAGGCATCGCCCCCAAGCGTGCGCATCACAAACAAGGTGCTGGGCAAGCGGCGCAGGGTGCGCCTGATGCGATCGAGACGCAGCACCACCGGGGCCGTCGAACCAGACCCGGCAATCTCCAGGGCCAGCACGCGACCGCTGACACCACGGGAGACAACACGCAGCGTCAATGGAGCGGTCAGGGTCCGGCCCTCCTCACCCAGCGCCTGGAGAATCTCGGCCGCGCTGTAGGAGCGGGTCCAGCGGAAGCGGGGGTGGTTGGTGCCGTAGGCCCCTGCGTGCTCACGCAACAGACGCTGAACCGCAGCTTCCTCAACAAACGGAAGCGGATGACGCTCCGCCCAGCCCGCATCACCGTCCGGACGAGCGGCGAGATAAGGGACCGACGCCATCGACCAGGCTTCCGGCCCAGTGGCCATCACCCCACCATTGCTGGCGTGATACACCGCACTGATCGGGGCACCCTGCCAGCTGAGCACTCGGCCGGTGGTCGCGGCAATCGCCTGGCGCACGGCAGCTCCGGCAATCCGAGGATCGCTGTAAACCTGACATTGGGTGTCACTGCAGAGGTGGTAGCCGTCGATGGCAAACCGGTGGCTGTTGGCCAGTGCCCACGTGCGAGCCAACACGGTTTGCGCCTGGAGTGCGGCATCCGGTGAAGACGCACCGATTTCGTGGGGCACGACCCCCTCGAGGTAGCGCTCGATCGGCACCTGTTCAACGAGGCTCCAGCTGCCATAGGCATCGGGCTGAAGACGAAACGGTCCTTGGTA
>JBGKDR010000306.1:0-8176 GCA_042954225.1 Parasynechococcus sp. | reverse complement strand
GCGGCTGGCATCGGTGTTGAGAATCTCCTCGTAGAAACCGGCCAGTGGAACTCCAACGCGGTAGAGGGCGTGGCTTTGGGGGGTGAAATTGGCCACCACCACAAGCCAGGTGCCGCTGCTGCTTTCACGGCGCATGAAGCTAATCACCGAATGGCGATTGTCGTTGCAGTCGATCCACTGGAAGCCGTACTGGTCGAAGTCGTCTCGCCACAGAGCGGGTTCCGCCTTGTAGAGAACGTTCAGGTCGTCCACGAGACGCTGCAGTCCCTGGTGCGGTTCGTAATTGAGCAGATCCCACTGCAGATCACCCCAGACGTTCCATTCGGCCCGCTGGCCGAACTCCATGCCCATGAAGATGGTCTTCTTGCCGGGATGGGTCCACATGTAGGCGAGAAGTGCCCGGGTATTGGCGTATTTCTGCCAGTCGTCACCTGGCATCTTGTGCAGGAGATGGCTTTTCCCGTGGACGACTTCGTCGTGGCTCAGGGCCAACATGAAGTTCTCGGTGTACGTGTACCAGATCGAGAACGTGATGTTGTTCTGGTGGAACTGTCGGAACCACGGATCAAGCTCGAAGTAATCGAGCATGTCGTGCATCCAACCCATATTCCATTTCAGGTTGAAACCAAGGCCACCAATGTTGGTGGGCTGGGTGACCATCGGCCATGTGGTGGATTCCTCTGCGATTGAAAGAGCACCAGGGAAATGCTGGAACAGAACATGATTGGCCTGCTGAAGAAAATGAACCGCTTCAGTGTTTTCTCTGCCGCCATGCTCATTGGCTAGCCATTCACCATCGGGTCTCAGATAGTCGCGGTAAAGCATTGAAGCGACCGCATCAACACGGATGCCATCGATGTGGAACTGCTCAAACCAGAAGACCAGGTTGGCAACCAGGAAGTTGCGGACTTCATTCCGGCTGTAGTTGAAGATCAGCGTTCCCCATTCCTTGTGCTCTCCGATCCGGGGATCGCCGTGTTCGTAGAGGTGCGTGCCGTCGAAGAACGCCAGGCCATGGCTGTCCTTGGGGAAGTGACCTGGAACCCAGTCGATGATGATGCCGATGCCTTCGGCATGGCAGCGGTCAACGAAGCTTCTGAATTCGTCTGGCGTCCCGTACCGACTGGTCGGTGCATACCAACCGGTGACCTGATAGCCCCATGACCCATCGAAGGGGTGTTCCGTGATCGGCATCACCTCGATGTGGGTGAAGCCACGCTCCTTGACGTAAGGGATCAGACGGTCGGCCAGTTCTGTGTAGGTGAGCAACCGTGCACCAGGCTTCATGTCCGCCGCAGGCACCGGGGCGCGGGGCGTGCCGTCGGGTTGGATCCAGGGTTGGTCGACGGAGCCGTGCATCCAGCTTCCGAGATGCATCTCGTAGACGGAGATCGGCTGGTCCAGCGGGTTGCTGCTGTCGCGATCCTGCATCCACTGCTGGTCCGTCCACTGGAACCCGTCAAGGGTGGAGACGATGGAGCTGTTGTCAGGGCGAACTTCGTGCTGGAAGCCGTAAGGGTCGGCCTTCTGGTAGCAGTGCCCCTCCTGGGTCCGGATTTCGTACTTGTAGAGCGAACCGACGGCCATGCCAGGAACGAAGAGTTCCCAGATCCCCCCGGTTCGAAGCTGCATGGGGTGGTGACGTCCATCCCAGGAGTTGAGGTCGCCGATGACCCCGACACTCATGGCATGGGGTGCCCAGAGACAGAACATCACACCCGCGACTCCGTCGCGTTCGCAGCGGTGGGCGCCCATCCGTTGCCAGATGTGGTGATGGTTGCCTTCTGCAAAGAGATGGCGATCCATCTCACCCATCCATTCGCCACGGAACGCCCAGGGGTCGTGCTGCTCGTGGGTGATTCCCCCGCGCAGCACCCGCACCCGGTAGTTGGATCCGGGGTCCTGGCTCAAGGTGGCCTCAAACACCCAGGGGTGATGGGGACGTTCCATCACCAGCTCCTGGCCATGGGCCAGAAGAGTGACGGAGTCGGCCTCCGGCATCCAGACCCGGACGGTGGTACGACCATCCACGGGTTGTGGCCCGAGAACCGCATAGGGATGGTCGTGTCGGCACTCAGCGAGGCGATGAGCGTCCTGCACCATCCAGTCGAGGACTGCGGTCACGCTCATGAAATCCCAGATCAGTGGGCGAGAGCTTAAGCGGAATTTTTTAAGCCTGATCGTCGTGTGGTCAGACGAAGTCGCGGGAAATGTCGACGTTGATGATCCGACCGCTCCGATCGAAGATCACAAACAGATTCGTGGTCACATCTGCAAAGTCGACGGTGACCAGCACCAGCTGTTGCTCGCCTCCCTGATCGGCGATCACCGCGTCCTTGACAGCCTGGAATCCACCCGATGTTCTGGCGAGCTTGGTCCACTTGCGCTGGAGATCACCGGGCTCGAGCTCTTCCTGGAACTGCAGAGAGAATTTCGAGCGGGCCGCCACCCAACGCCCTGCAGCCAGGTCTTCGGCGAATTCAAGGGCAGTCGTCTGAATCGGGATGACCCGATCGCTCCATTTCCATGCCAAGAGCAACCCGTCGTTGTCCAGGACCATCAGCAGCGATTCCTCTCCCTGATCGCTTGTGATCACGGCATCGACGGTGGTGGTGGCATAGCCGGCATTGGTGCCGATCACCCGGCCGTTGCGAAGCCGCTGGGAGTCCAGTCTTTGCTGAATAGAAGCAACGCTGGTGTTGGCGCGAACGCCGGAGGCCAAGGTCGTGAACACCACTGCGGCGTCTCGTTTCTCGAGGGCCTGAAGCAGTTTGTCTGCAGTGGCCACCGCGGCCGCTGCGCTGAGGTCCGTGCGCGTGAGTTGCTGGGCTGCAGCCGGGCGTTGGATGCCTTCGAGAGCACCCAGCGGAGCTGCGAGGGAAAGAACCAGCAGAGCAGCGGACAGCTTCACGGCAGTTGGATCGTGTCGCTGCTCAGTCTGCCGGAGCTGTAAGGGTTCAGGGAGAGCGCTGAGTCAGCTAGCTCCAGTGTCATGGTCACCACACGATGCTGGGGGCTTGGCGCACCGCAGGGCACATCAGGGGTGCCGGAATTCACGCCGATGGCCGGCCATGCCGCTGCAGCAATCGAGATCCGCAGACGATCGTCCGGGTTCAGGCTGGCGCAGAACGGTTGCAGAGCAACCGTTTGCCTGGTGCTGGTCTTTGCTCCTTCGCCGCGGATCCGCAGAGTGCCGGTCGACAGCTGTTCGACAGTGGTGGCGCCTGCGGGTAGACGGGACAAGGCAACGCAGAGGTCGTACCCCGGTTGGTCGGCGGATGCTCGGATCGTCAGTTGGGGCTGCCCTGACAAGGTCTGGCGGCAGCGCAGCGGTGCGCTGGTGAATGTCACGACATCGCTGCGGGCATCGAGCTGCTGACGGTCCGCGGCCCCTGGCTGCACGCCGAGATGTCCGCCCATGGCAGGGGCGGGTCGCCATGGATCGTGGACCAGAACGGCGCTCCCGCAGCCCTGACAGCCCTGACTGAGAACACCGATCTCGGGATCGAGATTGGCCAGGGCATTGCCTTGCAGCGTCCAGGGTTCCGAGGGTGGCATTGGTGCTGGATCGATGGGTGTCCAGCAGCGATCGGTGAGATTCCAGATCAGAGCCTGGGTTTCAGGTTTACCCGGATCAACATCCTGAAGATGCCGTTGGAAGAATCGCAGCATCAGCATCTGGGCCTCGGGCCACCACTGCAGATGCGTGGCGGGTCCAATGTGCAGGTCCGGTTGTCCGCCGACCGCGCGCGCCCGTCTCCAGAGATCGAGGATGCCGTTCAGGTGCGGATCCCAGCAGCCGCCCAGCAGCAGCAAGGGTTGACGCAACCACCGCTCGGACACGGGATGGACGGTCCATGCCTCTTGATCCTTGGGATCAGCCTCCAACCACTGCCGTGCCATGCCATCGGGTGCATGGCGTCGCAGCAGCTCTGGTCCCCGCCTCAGGTAGCTGTTGTCCTCCAGTGATTCCCGCAACTCAAGCCACACCTGGTGGTCCTGGCGTCGTTGGGCTTCCAGCGCGGCGAGCTGGAGGCCCCATCCCAGGCCCAGGTGCCACCACTGGGCTTCGCCATCACAGCTCCAATGGTCGCGTTCCGCTAACCCCGCCATCGCAGGGGCCAGGCAATCCGGGGGCGGGACATCGTCCTGGCAGAGCAGTTGGGTCAGACCTTGGTAAGAAAACCCGTAACAGCCCAGGCGCCCGTTGCATTCCGGCAACGAGCGCACCCATGTCAGGGTCGCTGCCCCGTCGCTCGCCTCCTGGGAAAACCCTCCAAAGACTCCTGAGGAGGCACCCATGCCTCGAACGTCCTGGACGACCACCAGGAAGCCGTGCTCGGCCCACCAGCGCGGATGGGCGTAGGTGACCGTTGACGCGATCGATCGGCCATAGGGTTGGCGCATCACCAGCGCTGGCCAGGGCCCCCCACGGCTCGGGAACCAAAGCCTTGCCACAAGTTCAGTGCCGTCGTTCAGACGGCAGGTGGCATCTCTGGTGGCAATGGATTGGGCTGGGTCGGCGGGCTCAGCGGACATCCGGGCAGTGCATGCCGACCACATAGGTGATCAAAATTTCAGCGTCCTGGGTTGACAGCTGCTGGGCTTTGGCGACCTGACGTGTTGTCGCTTTGTCGTAGGCCGATGCGTTGTTGTCGTTGGCCTGTCGGAACGTTTTGCACATCGCTTTCGCCTGAGCGGGATTGCGCTTCACCGACTCGAGCAGGTCCGCCTGGCATAGAGCTGGGGATGCCAGAACACCTCCCAAGAGCACTAGTAGGCCAGCAGCTGAGCGCATCCGACAGACCTGCGTTGTGAATGTGTCATATCAACGGCGCTCTCGACAGTGCTGGCCGGCGGGGTCAGTTCACGCTCCGCCTGGCGTGCTCGATCCAACGCTTGGCCACGTTGAGGTCCACCACGGAACGGCGACCAGCCCCGAGGGACCGCTCAAGTCGACCGGTCTGCCGGACAAGACGTTCGGGGGTGCAGGTTGCCAACGCTGTGACAGAGGCAATTCCTGCATGCATCAGCAGGGCCGCATCTTGTGGGGCAAGGTCCAGCTCACAGACGAGGGTTGCAATGCCGCGCAGGCGTTTGAAGTTGCGTGCCGATGAACGCCCCTGCCGAACCATTCGACTGATCGCCAGGTCGTCGAGTTGCTTCAAGCTGTCCCAGCTGTCGATCCCATTGGCCTTGAGCTGCTTTTGCTCATCGCGGAAGGACTGGGGAAGGTCAGAGAGGGGGTGATCAGCCACTGTCTTTGGCCAGTCGGAAATCCCGTTGCAGTTCACCGCGGATGACGGGTCGGCTTCGTCCATCGGAGCTGGTGTCGAGGCTGCGCAGCCTGACGGTGACGGTGCTGCTGCTGCGTCCTGAGCCACGCAAATTGCCAGCCAGTTGCTGCAGGGTCGGCTCAATGGTGGATTCGTCCGCATCGCCTGGAAGCTGGGCCACGACCAGGTCATCTCCGTTGTCGAAGACCACCGGTGCTCGGGAGGCACCCTCGATGACCACAGGTGGGGTATAGCTCACCGCGAAGGCCCAGCAGCTCACAGAAAGCAACAGGGTGAAGCTGCTCACACCCACCAGGCGAAAACGCACCCCCCAACGGGCGAGAAAGGCAATGACCGTGAGCCCTAACAGTCCAAGCCCAGTCCAGCCCAGCCACGGGGCAGCGGTAAGCAGCAGCTGATCAAGCGCCATGGAGCCTGGTGTTCGGCAAACAGTCTCCTTATATTGCGCGGGCTTAGGGGGTGGCGACGCTGTCGATGGGAGAGGCGCGCCGACAAACCCGCCGAAAATGGGTCGCAATCGGAGTCGGCGGAGGAGTCGCCGCACTGTTGACTGCGACCTGGGGTCTTGATCGAGGCGTATCGGTTGCTGTCGATCGCCTGAAGCCCATGCTCGAGGAGTCCCTTGCTGGACCCCTCGGTCATCCGATCAATCTGGGGGAGTACCGCGGTCTCCGGCCCTGGGGCTTTGCACTCGGACCGACAACAATCCCAGCGGTTGACGAGGATTCCTCCAGCCTCGCGGCTCAGGGCCTGACGGTTGGACTGGATCCTCTGGCCAGCCTGAGGGCATGGAAACCGGTCGTCTCCGTCGAGGTCGATCGGCTGCGTGTTGACCTGCACCGCAACGCGGAGGGTCGGTACTGGACGTTCGGCCCTAATTCAGGGCCTGGGGATCCGCCCAATCTTGAACTTCGCTACGGGCTGCGCAATCCAGCCGACATTGTTCTGGCCGATGCCGGTGAACGGTTCCGAATCGAGGGCCATGGATCGGTCGGCCTTCTCGAGAGGTCCTTCACAACCCGTTCCAGGCTCGCCTGGACCAACGGTGGTGGCGCAGTTGATGTGCGTGGGTCTGGTCGCTGGGACCGGCCCCAGCTATCCATGCGGACGCGCTTCCAATCACTGGATCTGGCACGCATCACCAGCCTTGCGTCCAGCGCTGAAGACCTGAGCATTGCCGGTCAGCTCAACGGGGACCTGCGGTTGCAATGGTCGGATCAGCACCTGGGCTGCCGTGGCGGGTTGTCCCTTGATGATCTGGCGATCAGCACGACGGCTGACGCCGACCCCGTTGTGTCGGAACGACTGGCTCTCAGCTGTCAGGACGACACCATCACCCTTGGGCCGACGCAGGTGCGGTCCGGAGCGATCTCCGCCAGCTTCGGCGGGAGTCTGATTCTTGGTGATTCCTTTGACCTGCAAGGCTCATTGCGACGGGAAGGTCTGAAGGAGGGTGTTGCCCTCGCCGTCACTGGGCCGTGGCAATCACCACTCTGGACCGTTCAGGGACGTCTTGATCGTCTTGTCGATGGCCCTTGGACCGAACCTGTGCTGTTCAGCAGCCGTCTGCGGACGCCCTGGTCCGGCGAAGGGATGCAGCGTGTTGATCTCAAGGAACTGTCGCTGGAGGCAGGTGCCACGCGCCTGGAGTTGGGCGGGCAAGTGTTTCCCCAGTTGTCCATCCGCAGCCGGGTTTTTGAGGCCGCTCCTTCGTTCTGGTCCGGTAGCTCTGTTCTCCGTGAGCTGCTGGGAACGGCTGGCTCTGTCCAAGGTGATCTTCGACTGGATGGAACGTTGGGCACGCCTCAGCTGCGCCTGGGCCTTCAGCAGGAGAGCAGCCCTCTCTTGGACCGCTGGACATTGCGTTCCAGCTGGTCAGCGGAGGACGGGCTGGTGCGGGTTGACAGCTTTGACAGCCCACCGTTGCAGGCCAGGTTGGAATGGCCGGTCACCATGGCTGGTGGAGGTTTCCAATCTGGAGATCTTGAGGCCGATCTGGCGCTGTCTCGCTTTGATCTCAATCGCCTGAGCGGGCTCGTCGGCGTCGAACTCGGTGGCCAGGCGTCGATGCGTGGACGGGTGTCCGGGCCGCTTGCCGATCTTCAACCTGATCTCGCACTCGAGATTGATCACCCGCGTGTTGCGGCAGTGCGTCTGCCTGAACAGTGGAAGGGCCGCTTGAACGGAACCCTGCGCTCAGCGCTGTCGCTCAATCTGGCGACGGTGAATCCAAGCTTGCCTGCACGTCTCAAAGCAACCTTGGCTCCTGGGACACGATCAGGGTCGCTGCACCTGGATCGGCAGGACGGTTCACTGACCATGCGTGGGACCTCCGGGATGGTCCGCTGGCAGGCCAGTCAGTTCCCCCTCGATGGTCTCCAGCTCCAGTCGCAGGCCAGCACGCGGTTTGATCCTGTCGTGGGTGCACTTACGGGCGCAGGATCTCTGGCCTTGGACCCGCTGTCCCTGGATGGTTCCGTTCGGCTTGAGGCTCCCAGCTATCGCGGCATTCGAGTCGCTGAAATCGAGGCCAAGGCTGGACTCCGCAACAACCGCTTTCAGCTGTCCGGACTGCTGACACCCGACACCGAGGATGACAGCAGCGTCAGTGTTGAGCTCACGGGGCAGACCGGCGGAGCGCTGCAAGGTGCATTGACCGCCCGTGCACTCGATCTGCCTTGGTTGCTGGATGCTGCCCGGCAACTTCACCAGGAGGACCTTCTCGATGGGCATGATCCCGGTCGTGCTGCAGATCTGGGACGGTTTGTCATCGACACCTTCGGGGGTGGACTCGATGGCCAGCTTCAGGCGCTTGAGCAGTCGAAACGGGCACTGGAGGCCTTTGACAAGGCCAATCCTCGTCAGGACATGGCCATCGA
>JBGKDR010000305.1:0-2140 GCA_042954225.1 Parasynechococcus sp. | reverse complement strand
AGGCTGTTGATCAGACCGGCCATCTGCGGATGGGCTGGCGGCACCCATGGCACCCCGCAAGGAGCCAGATGCTGCTGCAGGGCCTTCAGCAATTGCATGAAATCCCACACCGCGAAGACGTGGTGTTCCATGAACAGCCGCAGGCCAGCAATCGAGTTGATCGCCAGTGGCAACGGGTGACGCTGCAGCTCCATCAGCTCACAGCCCAAGCTCTGTCAGGCCAGGGAAATCATCGGGCCTGGGACCATCCCCCCAGGTGAACAAGCGATCACCATCTGCAATCGGCACGTCGTTGATGCTGGCTTCGCGCCGACGCATCAGACCGTTCTCGGCAAATTCCCAGTTCTCGTTGCCATGGGCACGAAACCATTGACCTTCGCTGTCGTGCCATTCGTACTGAAAACGAACAGCGATGCGGTTGTCGGTGCAGGCCCAGACTTCTTTGATCAATTTGTAATCAAGCTCCTTCGCCCATTTGCGTTTGAGGAACGCCAGGATTTCCTCTCGGCCATGAATAAATTCACTGCGGTTTCGCCACACGCTGTCTTCGGTATAGGCGAGTGACACCTTGTCTGGATCTTTGCTGTTCCAGGCATTTTCCGCCATTCGTGCTTTCTGACGAGCGGTTTCAAGCGTGAACGGGGGGAAAGGGGGTTTTCCTGACATGGGAGGCGACGAAGTAGACGACTGAGGGTTAAGTGAGTGGACCGGAGACACGAACGGTGTCATCGGAGCTGTAACGAGAGATCCACTTGCGAAGCTGGGACTCCTCTTCGTCGGTTCGGGTGCAGGCAAAACCATAACGGGCACGAACACGTTCCGACGCTGCACGAAGTGCTTCGATGCCGCGCGATTCGAGCTCAGACACCGACAACGAATCACCGGATTTGAAATAATCCAAAATGACAGTTGATGGTGAATACAACGTGCTGGATTGGCCATCGGGCCACTCCAGTTGAAAACGAACTTCAGGCATTGATCATGCTCAATTCAAAGATCCTGCACGCCAACATTGACTATGGCTGTCTCATCGAACACAGCCAAAACCTGTGAGTGCATCGCTCCCATCCCAGAAGTGATGCATCTCACCGGACTGTCGCATCAGCACGCCACAATCACCCTCCGCAAAATGTCCGATAGGGCAGCAAATCAACGTCGGATCGTTCGACACCATCCGTTTCAGGGCTGACGTACGCATGGGGTCGACAGCCAGGAGATACCCAAAGCTGGGAAAACAGGTCAGCCAATCCTCGTCATCGATGTCATCAGGACCTTCAACAGCATCAAGATCAAGGATCAGTTGGTGACCGCAGGCCTCGGCAAACATCACTGCTGTGCCACTGATCCCCCCCATGCTGATGTCCTTGGCGGCATGGACCAGATGCGCTGCGGCGAGAGACGGCAACAGAGCCAACTGGGCACGCAGACGCTCAGGTTTGGCGTGGGTCGCAGCATCCCAGAAGGGGTAATGGCGGTAAAAGCGTCCGGCTTTGTTGACCAGTAACCACAGCTCGTCTCCCGGTGAAGCCGCGCGGGCGGAAAGGATGGGTCCATCCGCGACGCCAAGAACGGCAACCGAGAGCGCCTGATACGAACTCTGCTGGTTGGAATGGCCACCAACCATCGGAACACCGAAGCGATCGCAGGCGAATCGCATCCCCTCCAGAAGGGAGATCATGGCCTCGGCATCGCCACTCCAGACGCTGTTCACCAGAGCCAACGGTCGGCCACCCATCGCGGCGATGTCACTGAGATTGACCAACACCGCACTCCAACCGGCAAACCAGGGGTCTTCCTCAACGAGATCAGGATGCATTCCCTCACAGGCCAGCAAGAGTTGACCGGCCTGGGCCGGAAGCACAGCGGCATCGTCACCGAGCATCGCGGCCAGTCCCAGCTGGGGAAATGGCTGATGACGGAAGGTGGCGGCAGCGGAGCGAATGTCACCTTTCGCCAGCAGACCGCTGGTCCTGCGCAAGGCGTTCACAAGGCCAGCATCGCTCATGCCGCGCTTAACACCAGGGACCCCGAAAGCGGGCGTTGCTCTCTGGACGGCACGTAGTAGTCAAGGTCGGCCTCCATCAAGTGGTGGCGGATGCCCCGGATCTCAAGCTCATTGATCGAGGCCCAGTGCAGGCGG
>JBGKDR010000304.1:0-5249 GCA_042954225.1 Parasynechococcus sp. | reverse complement strand
GAGAAGCGGAAACCGAGGTTGGCCTTGTCCGGGATGAGACGGGAGCTGCGGGCGTACAACACACCCTTCAGCAGGATCAGCACCGTCACGTGAATCGTGAAGGCGTGAATGTGGTGCACCATGAAGTCAGCGGTGCCCAGGGGAATGGCAGCAGCGGCGACCTTGCCACCCACGGCAAGGGTTGAGCCGTTGAACACTTCACTCACACCGGCGAGGGCGTTGGGTGCGGTGCTACCGGCGGCAGCGGCGTGCAGACCCTGGATCCATTGAGCGAAGACGGGCTTCAGCTGAATGGCGGAGTCGCTGAACATGTCCTGGGGACGACCCAGAGCACGCATGGTGTCGTTGTGGATGTACAGGCCGAAGCTGTGGAAGCCGAGCCAGATGCACACCCAGTTCAGGTGGCTGATCAGGGCGTCGCGAGCCTTGAGCACCCGATCCAGCACGTTGTCGATGTGCTTAGCGGGGTCGTAGTCGCGAACCATGGCGATGGCGGCGTGGGCACCGGCACCGACGATCAGGAAACCTCCAATCCACACGTGGTGGGTGAACAATCCGATCTGAGTCGGATAGTCGATCGACATGTACGCGTAAGGAGGCATCGCATACATGTGCTGGGCCACGATGATGCTCAGGGAGCCGAGCATGGCCAGGTTCACGGCCAGCTGAGCGTGCCAGGAGTTCGTCATGAACTCGTACAGGCCGTCATGACCGTTGGGAGCCGGGAACAGCAGGGGATCGCCCTTCTGACCCTCATGGATCTCCTTGATGGAGTGACCGATGCCCCAGTTCGTGCGGTACATGTGACCAGCCACGATGAAGAGGACAGCAATCGCCACGTGGTGGTGAGCGATATCGGTCATCCAGAGACTGCCGGTGACAAGATTCAGCCCACCTTTAAAGGTGAGGAAATCGCTGTAAGCAGCCCAGTTACCTGAGAAGAAGGCGGAGATACCGGAGCCGATGCCGGGATACAGCTGCGCCAGGAGGTCTTGGTTGAAGAACTCGTGGGGCAGAGGAATGTCAGCCACCGTTGCGATGGTCTTGCCGTTCAGCACCAGCGGCTCGCCGGCGTCGATGGCATCCATCAACTTGGTGACAGGCAGCGACACGTGGATCAGGTGACCAGCCCAGGACAGTGAACCGAGACCCAGCAGACCTGCCAGGTGGTGGTTCAGCATCGACTCAACGTTCTGGAACCACTCCAACTTCGGCGCAGCCTTGTGGTAGTGGAAAACACCAGCGTTGAGCATGAGGCCGGCCATCACCAGGGCACCGATGGCCAGAGCCATGAGCTGGGTTTCGCTGGTGATGCCCCAGGCGCGCCAAACGTGGAACAGGCCTGAGGTGATCTGAATGCCGTGGAAGCCGGCACCCACATCGCCGTTGAGGATCTCCTGGCCGAAGATCGGCCACACCACCTGAGCACTGGGCTTCACATGGGTGGGATCGGCAAGCCAGCCGGAGAAGTTGGAGAAGCGGGCACCGTGGAAGAAGGCGCCGCTCAGCCAGATAAAGATGACGGCCAGATGGCCGAAGTGCGCGGAGAAGATCCGCCGAGAGACCTCTTGAAGGTCACTCGTGTGAGCGTCGAAATCGTGAGCGTTGGCGTGAAGGTTCCAAACCCAGGTTGTGGTTTTGGGACCCTTCGCGAGTGCGCGGTCGAAGTGTCCGGGCTTGCCGAACAGCTCGAAGGTTGCTGGATTGTCAACCTTTTCGACCTGGCTCTTCGCGTCACTCCCACGCTCCGGTGGGCTGATGGTCATCGAGTCGTTCCTCGAGGGACGGGTATCGAGGTGGTGGGCCACCCCTCCGGAAAACCGAGGCTTCCCGGGGCCCCGAACACAGCTCCGCAATGCGTTGCCGGATCCGGGCGTCAGTTCATCCAAGGAGCGAAACCCCTTGTCTTCGCTGAAGCTGGGGCCCCAAAGAGGGGACCGCTGGCGGAAGCATAGGGGCGGGAGACGACGTTTCAGCCAGGTGAGTTACAAAGGTTCAATCCCCGCCCGAGCCAGTCAGCGACAGGGGTCTGCAGATCGGTAAAAGTCAACGAAGCGATGCAACTTTTGGGGTGTTGACGATAGTTTTTCTCAAAAGAAAAGTGATTACTTATTAATCAAGAGCTTGACCTGATCATTCCCCAGAATGGTTTGAGTTCACAGCGGCTCCCATGCCAGGGACTTGGTTGAAGCGCCTACTGGGTCTGACCATGGCCGCCCTTCTTTTTTTCAGTGCCGCAACGGCGACGCAAGCTCGCCCGTCATGGCTGCCGGACAACAGCCGAGGAGGAGCATCAGGCTCAGGTGTCAGCAGGCAACGCCAGGGGGCACTGCAGGAGGTCAGTCCTCCAGGCGGCGTCGATCAACTGCGTCGCAGCCTGGCGAACCATCGACCGGTCCTGCGGCTGCTCAGTCCGGCAGACGGAAGTGTGATCAACAGCAACAGTGTTGAGCTCACGCTTGGTGTGGATGACTGGCCCCTGGTCGATGACCCGGTCGTGGGTCTCGGCCCCCATGTTGTGGTTCAGATCGATGAACGGGAACCACTGCGGGTCACCGATGCCGAGGACGGACGGATCGTGCTGACGATCGACGATCTCGAACCCGGAAGCCATCGTTTCAGCGCCTGGGCGGCCTATCCATGGGGAGAACCCAGCCCAAGGTCTGAAGCCAGTGTGCAGTGGCGGCTTCACCAATGGCAGGAACTTCGCGATCGGCAACCGGGCCATGGCGACCCATGGCTGGTGACCGTTCACCCGCCCGAGGACCGTGTGCTGCAGCCGCTGCCCTTGAACTGGCTGATCTGGAATTCCCCCCTGCAGAACCTGCGGGACAACGATGAACGTTGGCGGCTGCGGATCAGCATTGATGGAGACAGCTTTCTGGTGAATCGTGCCGAAGGGATCTGGGTGAAGGCGCCGTCCACAAGCCAGGGCCTGAACGTTCAGATGGAACTGCTGGATGGACAGGGAGAGTCGCTCGATCCGGTCTTCAACAACCAGCTGCTGCGGCTACAGCCAACGGGCGGCATGCGACCGGGTTGGCTGAAGGCGAAGCTGAGCGACGACGAACTGGCACGGTTCACCGGGACATCTCTTCCCCAGGAGGACGCTGAGCCGGTCGAAGACGACAACCCCGCGGAACCTGAGTTGGTGGCGGAAGAGTCCGACGCCCCAGAGCAGGAGATTGCTCCACCAGCCGAGGACCTCGACACCCTGGCCGAGGAGGACGATTCGACCATTGAGGAGCCGGTCAGGATGGAGGAGCCGGTGCCATCCACTCCAGCCGATGGTGGCAACGCTGATGTGGGTGAACAGGAGGAGGAGCTCCAGAACCGGCCGGTCAGCAGCCTGGGAGGATCAGCCCGTGAGCTGCTGACGCCCGATGGCCGCTTACGCAATCCCTGAGCCCGCATCTGTCCTGACTGAACCCGCACAACTGCCCGGTGTTTTGGCCCTGGGCCTTTCCCAAGCGGCCGACCCGTTGCTTGAGCGGCTGGAACGCCAGGGTCTGGCCTGGACACCCATGCGCGAGGACGGATCAAGCACGGCAGCTTGTCTGGCCAAGCATTGGCACGCCGATCAGACCCTTCTGGTCATTGGCTCGATTGGAGCCGTCACTCGCCTGATCGCCCCGCTGCTACAGGGGAAGGAACAGGACCCTGCGGTGCTGGTGATGGATCCAGCCGCCTCTCACGTCGTGCCTGTTCTCGGCGGCCATGGCAAAGGCGCGGAACAACGCGCCCGGGAACTGGCCGCTGCCCTGGGATCCCAGGTTGTGATCACCGGTGCCTGCGCCAACGAACGGCGCCTGGCCTTGGACGCCTTCGGCCAGGGCTGGGGCTGGCGGCGCAGTGGCTCTGTTGATGCCTGGCGCACGTTGATGCAGGAGCAGGGGCGCCAGACGCCGGTCAACCTGCTCCAGACCAGTGGCCAGGGGCAATGGCTCACGGATGAGACCAAGCGGTTGACCACATCCATTGAGGACGGACCCGCACAACTGCGGATTGGCCCGGAACAGAGCCAGGGGTGTCAGTGGCATCCGCCAACCCTTTGGCTGGGTGTGGGCTGCGAACGCAACACCAGCGCAAGCCTGATCACGCGGGCGATCGAACAGACCCTCGATGAGGCCGGACTCAGCGTGGATGCGGTGGCTGGCGTCGCCAGCGCAGACCGCAAAGCCGATGAACCAGGGCTGCTCAGCATCACAGCCGAGCGGGCCTGGCCCATGAAGACATTTCCCGCCAGTGCCTTGGCTCCGGTGGATGTGCCGACTCCATCGGAGGTGGTGCGTGCCGAAATGGGCACGGGCTCTGTCGCCGAGGCCGCCGCGATCCTCGCTGCGGGAAACACAGGCGTGTTGCGTCAACCCAAGCGGATTCACCACGCAGACACAGGGGAGCATGGTGCGGTCACCGTGGCCATTGCCGAGGCAGCGACACCCTTCGCCCCCCATCGCGGCTCCCTGCATCTGATCGGCAGCGGGCCTGGCGATCTGGCTCTGTTGAGTGCCGATGCGCGTCAGGCGTTGACCCAGGCGACGGTCTGGGTCGGATACAGCCTGTATCTCGATCTGCTCGAACCCCTGAGACGTCCGGATCAGGTCCGGATCGATGGTCAGCTCACCCGCGAATGGGAACGCTGCAGCGAAGCACTGGCCCTGGCACAGCAAGGGGTGACCGTGGCACTGATCTCCTCCGGTGACAGCGGGATCTACGGCATGGCGGGCCTGGCCCTGGAACTCTGGTTGCAGAAACCGGCCGAGGACAGACCTGCCTTTGCGGTGCACCCCGGGCTGTCGGCCCTGCAGCTGGCCGCCGCCAGGGTCGGTGCTCCCCTCATGCACGACTTCTGCACCGTGAGCCTCAGTGATCGGCTCACACCATGGCCGGTGATTGAACAACGCCTGGAGGGTGCTGGAGCCGGAGACTTCGTTGTGGCGCTCTACAACCCCCGGTCCAGGGGACGCGACTGGCAGCTGGGTCGGGCTCAGGAGATCCTGCTGAACCATCGCAGTCAGAGCACACCGGTGGCACTCGCGCGTCAGCTGGGACGCCCCGAGGAACAGATCACTCTGACCAGCCTCGGGGCTTTGGATCCGGATAGCGTTGACATGCTCACGGTGGTGCTGATCGGCAACAGCAGCACCTACTGCCAGGACGATCGGATGGTGACCCCGAGGGGATACCCCGGGGCAACACTGCAGTGATCTGTGGTCAGATCAGCCGAATCGGGATGACAGGATTCGAAC
>JBGKDR010000303.1:0-2878 GCA_042954225.1 Parasynechococcus sp. | reverse complement strand
ACGGCACTGGAGAGGGTGGCCGGGTGGTCGGCATCCAGCTCCGGCAGCAGCAGATGGCCGGTCATCACGCTGGCGACACCGGCCGCAATCGCAGCACGGAAGGGCGGCAGTTCGATCTGCTCAAGACGCTGCCGTTGATGGGGCAGCACCGGCAGGCTCAGGTGGGAGTCCTGTGTCGTATCTCCGTGGCCGGGGAAGTGCTTGGCGCAGCCGAGCACCCCGCTGGCCGCGAGTCCTCTCTGGAAGGCGGTGGCAAGGCTGCCTGCGGTGTTGGGGTCTTCCCCCCACGCCCGCACATTGATCACCGGATTGGCGGGGTTGTTGTTGACGTCGCAGACGGGTCCCAGCACCCAGTTCAGGCCGCAGCGGCGGGCCTGGTGGCCGGTGCAGCGCCCGTAGGCCTCCGCCAGGGCGATGGCGTCGGTGGGGTGTTGCTGATACAGGCGTCCGAGGGCCAGCGGCGGCACCAGCCAGCTGGAGCCTTCAAAGCGTTGACCAACACCTTCCTCCACATCGGCGCAGAACAGCAGCTGCTGATCGCTCCAGTGCTGCAGTTGGTGCGTGCGTGCGCGCAGTTCCGCACTGCTGCCCCCCAGCAGGATCACGCCGCCGACGCCGTCCTTCAGCAGTCGTTCGAGCTGATCATTGGCCAGTTCCCAGAGGGGGTAACGCCGCTGGCTGTCCTCCAGGTGGCCGCTGGCGCGCACCACCAGCAAGGTCGCCACCTGGCGACGCAGCTGCTCAGCTGTCGGGGAGCTCATCGCTGCCGGGGGGAATCTCGCCGCGTTCCTGGCGTTCGTCTTCCAGACGGTTCAGCAGGCCGAGCACCGAGGTGCCGCGCTCCAGGCCGCGGTCGAGCTGAAATTTCACCTCCGGGGCCCGGCGCATCTGCAGGCGTCGGCCGAGTTCACCGCGCAGAAAGCCACTGGCGGCCTGTAGACCCTCCAAAACCTGTCCTTGGGCTTCGCTGTCGCCGAAAACGCTGACAAAGATCTTGCAGTGCTGCAGATCGCCGGCGACCTCGACGTTGGTGATGCTCACCATTCCTTGATGAACCCGTTCATCACGGATTCCGTTGATCAGGAGTTGACTGACTTCCTTGCGGATCAGTGCTGCGACCCGTTCAACGCGGCGCCCCTGTGCCATCGGCTGGTCATGCCATCGGTGCTGTCGTCACCATGGCACGCAGCACCAGGCTGAGGGTGACGAATCCGCTGATCAAAGCGCCGACAAGGGCGACGGCGGTGACGGGGTTGCTGCGTCGCCGGGCCAGCGGCTCGAACACGGAGTTGATCACTCCGAGGCTGAAGGCCACCAGATAGCGCGGGTAGCGGGTGACGTTGACGAAAAACTCCCGCATGGTCGCGGCACTTGGCGGAACGTGATGGCTACTCTGCCGGGCCCAGGCAAGAACTGGCCATGCTGGAGCTGCATCAATTTCGCCATTCGGCCTTCTGCCTCAAGGTTCGGATGCTGCTCCAGGCCAAAGGCCTCAGCTATCGCACCGTTGAGGTGACCCCTGGAATCGGCCAGGTCGCGGTGTTCCGGCTGTCCGGCCAGCGGCAGGTGCCGGTATTGGTGGATGGTGACCTCGTGCTGGCGGACTCCAGTGCGATTGCCCGTCATCTTGAGCGCCGCGAGCCCAGCCCGGCGCTGATCCCATCCGAGCCGAGGGCTGCAGCGCAGATGCATTTGCTGGAAGACTGGGCCGACACCACCCTGGCGGGGGCGGCCCGTGGTGCTCTGGTGGAGGCGGCGGCGCTTGACCCAGACCTGCGTGTGGCGCTGCTGCCCGATGACATCCCCGACCCCGTGCGCTCGGTGATGGGGGCCTTGCCCGGCGGCTGGGTCAGCAACGTCAGCGAGTTGGTTAATCAGGGTGAACGGGCCGATCTGCTGGCCAGCCTTGAGCAGCTGTCCCGCAGCGTTCAGTCCCATCCCTGGCTTGTGGGTGATGCGATGTCGCTGGCGGATCTTGCGGTGGCGGCGCAGCTCTCGCTGCTGCGGTTCCCCTCCTCCTCCGGTTCAGCCCTCGCCGGCAAGGGTGTCTCGGGTTTGAGCGATCACCCAAGCCTGCAACCGCTGTTTCAGTGGCGCGATCAGCTGGAGCTCAAATTGATGGAGCGGACTCTGGAAGAGGTGTGAAGCGCAATTGGTAGTGGTGCTGGGCAATGGCCTGATCACGCAGGCTCTCGCCCGGTGAGGCGTAGCGCCCCTGCCATTGCTCAGCGCAGATGTCCTGGCCACAGCGGCTGTAGCGGCTGAGGGTTTCGATCCGGCTCAGCCGCGGCGGGCCAGGGGCATGCAGGATCTGCAGCACCAGTTCATCGGCCAGGAAGAGATCGGCGTTCGGGTTCTCCTGCCGGCGCCCCGTCACCGTGGTCTCTAGGTAGAGATCCCCTTTGAGTCGAGCGATCTGGCGGTTGGCGGAGTCGGGGTCCTCCTCCACCCCCAGCAACTGGTTGCCGAGCAGGGCGCGACCGATGGACGTGGCGTTGAAGCTCCGATCGCCGACCAGGCGACCGCGTCGGTCGGCTTGGAACCGTGCCTGGTGCCGCAGGGGTGGATCGTCTGGGGCGTCGAGATCAATGCTTTCCACTTGCCAGAGCCCGGCAAACCAGTCGGGATAAATCAGGTCGTCCCGGTTGGAGGGCCGCGGCAACGGTGCCGGCAGGGTCCAGTCGGGCCAGCTGTTCAACCGTGGCTCAAGGCTGGTTTGGGCCCAGCAAGGACTACCGCTGAGCAGGATGGTGAGGCTGATGCAGAAAGCCAGGAACGCCCGTCCCATGTCCGATCCCCTGATTCGTGCCTGTGACGACTACGTGGTGCTGGAGCCTGGCAAGCCGGAGCAGTTGCTCAGCGCCGCCGACACCCTGAC
>JBGKDR010000302.1:0-1036 GCA_042954225.1 Parasynechococcus sp. | reverse complement strand
CGCCTGGATGGCGTTGAGGGCTTCCGGGGCCAGGATCAGCAGTGCCACGAGCACACCCGCCAGTGAGCTGGGCAGCCCCAGGTCGGTGATGCCTGTTTCGATCAGCTTGCCCATCGATTCAGCGATCAGGCAGACAATCAGCAGGCCCACCACCAGCAGGATGGAGGCCAGGCCCAGCGAGAGTCCCTCCTCCTCGTGTTCCGCCTCGCCCGCGTCGCTGGCATCAGCGCTGGCAAGGGTGCTGTCGTTTTCGATGTAAAGGTTGCTGTAGCGACCGATCTGGGCCGTCAGGAAGACGGCGTAGACGCCGAGGGCGACGATCGACAGCACCACATTCACGGGGGTGCTGAAGTTGGCTTCGGTCGTGGTGCGGCTGAAATTGGGGATCACCAGGGCGAGCACGCACATGGTGGTGATCAGATCGAAATAGGTCAGGGCACCCAGCTGGTTGGGGGCCGCCAGCTGGCTTGTGTCGATCCGACCATCCTTCTGAACCCCTCCACGCAGTGCTGAGAGCACGTTGCAGATTCCGGTGACCCCGGTGAGCGCAATCATCACCACCGAAAACATCGAGTCCCTGGCCAGGGTCGGGTTGGCTTCACCGGTGAGCATGGTGCTCGCCACCAGCGACAACTCGATCACCATCACCGCCGCCGTCAGCACCAGGGTTCCGTAGGGCTGTCCGATCAGCTCGGAGACGCGATCGGCATGGCCGGCAACGCTCTTGGACAGCATCAGCACCACGCCGCTCAGGAGGGCGAGACCGGTGAGCACCGTGGCGGTGGGCTGCACCAGCAGCCAGGCCATGACATCGCTGAACTCGATCGACAGCAGTGCAGCAATGCCGATCAGAATCGGAATCAGCAGCTGCCTCAGGCGTCCGGCCCCGGATGGTGCAACCAGGTTTGTCATCGCGGAGTGACGGCCTCAACGGCGCAATGTGCGCTCATTGTGAAGCCAACGCGCTTCAGAGTTGGTTCAGCGGCAGATCACTGAGCTGGCTGGTCGCCTCCAGGATGCGATCGGCCCCGGCGGA
>JBGKDR010000301.1:0-6653 GCA_042954225.1 Parasynechococcus sp. | reverse complement strand
TCGAGGGCCATGGCGGTTTTGATACCAACCTCGAAGGGGATCCCAAGCATTACGCCATCGATGGGATGTTCGGTGGTGTTTTCCAGTGGGGTCTTGGCAATGGCTCCAGTTTGTCGATTGAGGCTGCTGTCGGACCGACGTTTGTCTGGGGTGAGTCGGAACATTTTTACGGCAAGGTCCACGTCGATGACCATTCCGATGAGGAGGGCCATGACGAGCATGATCATGGGTCTCACGATGACCATGGCGACGACGATCATGGCCATGATGACCATGATGACCATGCTGATGAACACGATCACGACGATGATCATGGGGATCATGCGGTCGAACATGACCGCGACGATCACGATGCCCACGATCATTCCGATCACGGTCATTCAGCCCATGGTCATGACACCGATTTCAAGCGAACCGATTTCAAGGGTTACGTCCAGGTTCGTTACGCGCCCAATGATCGATTGGATCTGGCTTTGTCCTGGATGCCTTACTGGGTGACGGAGGACGAGGGAGATGACGTGCAAGGTCTGAAGAATGAGCTCGGCGCCAAGCTCACCTGGGCCCTCGGTGATGGTGATGTCAATTTTGGATTAGGGGATAGTTTCTCTGATCTGGTGGATGGTGTGTATGTCTCCGTCGATCACCGCCAGGGTTGGGAATCCGACGGTGTCTGGATTGGTAATTACACCGATCCGAGAGTGGGTCTTGGATTCAAAGTTGGTGGTGATGAGGTCAGCATCCGGCTGGAGGCGGGACCTCGCTTCTACACACCGGGAAGTTATTCAGGCTTGTCCCAGCGCACTGACTTTGCCGGTGAATTGGAGGTCTCCGTCCCGGTGGGTGATGCCCTGCTGTTTGCCCATTGGCAGCCGGTTTACACCCCGGAAGAAGCCTCTGGTTGGGGTGAAGGGTGGCAACACCACATCGGCACAGGTGTGAGCTTCAGCTTCTAAATTCTCAGTCCAGATGATGCAGGGTAACGGTGGCAACGCCTATGCATTGACGACCATTACTCTGCTCATCTTGAAGGTCTGATGAAGATTTTTTTGGTAATCCAGGTGAATGAGCCCTGAGATTTTGATTGTTTTATGATCAATTTGATGGGTAAGGTTGGGAAAAGCTTCTCGTTTCCCGCTGCGAATTGATAAAGAATTGAGTCGTCGCTCGTCTCGCTTTCGTTGTTGAGTCTTCAGGACAGTCGGCCTTCAACGATTGGAAATATCACAGGATCTCGCGCTTAGCCCTCAAAATCGTGCGCTGACTCGTTTGGCTTGGTAAAACCCGCTGAACCGCTTTCCGCAAAGGGTTGGCATGGCCGCTGCCCTGAGTCATGGCCAGATTTCAGCGATACCGCGAGCTGCTCAAAGAACCGGTCGTTCAGTTCCTGCTGATCGGATCCAGTTTTTTTATCGCCAATGCCCTGATTTCTCCAGCGGAATCGGATGGCCTCAACCGGGTCATCACGGTCACGGATGAGCAGGCATCCGCCATGGTCACGACGTTTGCCCGGACTTGGAGACGATCTCCAACGGAACGCGAAATTCAGAGCCTGATTGACGACCACATCCGCACGGAGGTCTACGTGCGTGAGGCCATGCGACTTGGTCTTGACCAGAACGACACCATCATCAGGCGACGCCTCCGCCAGAAGATGGAGTTCCTCAACGACAGTGAGTTCCAATCCCAGTCGCCAACGGCGACTGATTTACGCGCTTATTTCGACGCCAATCCCGATCAATACCGAGAGGACGCACGGGTCTCATTCCAGCAAGTGTTTCTGGATCCTGAACGTCGTGGTGATGCCCTGGATGGCGATGCGACGACCCTGTTGGATCAACTGAATGGCGAGCCCCCCCCAGCGACCCTTACCGGCCTTGGTGATCCCATTGACCTGGCGACGTCCTGGATTGATCGACCCCGACGGGATCTTGTCGCCCTGTTCGGATCGTCGTTCAGCGACACCCTGATCAGCCAACACCCAGGGCGTTGGGTTGGCCCGATTGACTCTGCGTATGGCCGTCACCTCGTGAAGGTGGAGTCCATGACAAAAGGATCTGTTCCTTCGTTTGAGACGGTTCGTGCTGATCTGGCCCGCGACTGGACCCAGAGTCAACGGCTCCAATACGACGAAGATGCCTACCAGAAACTCCTGGATGGCTACACCGTTCGCCGGCCAGAGCTGAACTGATGATCCGTCGTCTCAGCCAAGGGCTGCTTTGTCTCTGCCTGCTTCTGCCAGGCCTGGCCTACGGCCACGAGCTGTTGCCCGGGTACCTCGAGCTCACGGAGACATCGCCACAGGTCTACGACGTGCTGTGGAAGTTGCCGCTCCAACGCGGCGCCAAGCTCCCCCTCGCGCCGCGGTTCCCGCAGGACTGTTCCCAGGACGGCAATCTGGAGACGCGTCTGGAGCGTCGCGCCCTCGTGTATCGGGCCGAACTCTCTTGCCAGTCGTCGCTGCAGGGCCGCACGGTCAGCATTGATGGTCTCCGATCGGTCGGAACGGAAGTGTTGTTGCGGCTGGTGCCTCTTGATGGGTCGGGCACTCAGACCACGTTGATCCAACCGGAGATGGCTCAGGTCCAGCTCGGGTCTGACAGCAGCGATGCTCAGCAAACCAGTGCCCTCACGTATCTACGTCTGGGCATTGAGCACATTCTGCTTGGGGTCGATCATCTGCTGTTCGTTCTCGGTCTGCTGTTGATCGTCCGTGACGGCTGGACGCTGCTGAAAACAGTCACGGCTTTCACCGTTGCCAACAGCGTCACCCTCTCGGTGGCCGCGATCGGGGTGATCCAGGTGCCCGCTCCCCCTCTGAATGCGGCGATCGCGCTCTCGATTCTGTTCATGGGCCGCGAAGTGGTTCGCACCTGGCGAGGCCAGACCAGCTTCACCATCCGTCGTCCCTGGATCGTGGCCTTTGGCTTCGGTCTGATTCACGGTTTTGGTTACGCCAGTGGCTTGGCCGAACTCGGTCTTCCCCGTGGTGAGCTTCTGCTGGCTCTGCTGCTGTTCAACGTCGGCATTGAAATCGGGCAGGACGTCTTCGTGGGCCTCGTGCTCGCCCTCAAGCGTGCCTTTCGCCAGCTTGAAATCGTCTGGCCGCTCTGGGCTCTCAGGCTTCCTGGCTATGCCGTCGGCATTGCGGGAGCCTTCTGGACCCTCGAACACACCACTGCCCTGTTTCTTCCTGGAGGTTGACGATGCCGCGGCGTTTTCTCGTCATCTTGAGCCTGCTGATGACAATCGCACCAGCTGCCCGCGCTCATGTGGAAAGCGGAGGAGCCGGCAGCCTGCTCTCAGGACTGCTGCATCCCGTCACGGGGTTGGACCATGTGGTGGCCATGGTGGCCGTCGGTCTCTGGGGAGCTGTGCTTGGTGCCCCCGCACTCTGGATTCTGCCCTTGGCCTTTCCAATGGTGATGGCCTTCGGTGGACTGCTCGGGATGTTGGGGCTGCCCCTGCCAGGGGTCGAGATCGGAATCGCTGTCTCCGGGATGGTGCTCGGGCTGTTGGTGTTACTGGATCGACGCTTGCCGCTCACCCCAGCTGCTGCTCTGGTAGCGGTGTTTGCCCTGTTCCACGGCTATGCCCATGGCCGTGAGCTCCCCGATGGCGCCGATGCCCTGCTGTTCAGCCTGGCCTTCGTGGCATCAACCGGTCTGCTCCATCTGCTGGGAATCCTTCTGGGTGAACTGCGGCGCTGGCCGCTCGGCCATGGCTTGATCAGGGTCCTCGGTGGCGGGATTGCCGTCATCGGGTGTTGGTTTCTGCTTCAGGTGTGATGACTCCTCTTCTTGCCCACCTGATGGAAACCGGCTTCGGCGGTTTTTATGACGGGATTGCCCATCTGCTGATGACCCCCACCGACTTGCTCCTGGTGGTGGGACTGTCAATCCTTGCCGGTCAACAAGGACCTGCAGGTGGCCGAACGCTCCTGCTGGTTCTGCCTCTGGCCTGGTTGATCGGAGGTCGTCTCGGTCAGCCGATGTCGCCTGTTGCAATGGTCGAGCTGATCAGCATCGTCTGGTTCACGGCCATTGGAGTGCTGGTCGCTCTGCAGACTCGCCTCAACAGACGTCTGTTGGCCTTACTCGCCTGCATCAGCGGTCTGCTGTTCGGCTTTGGCAACGGCAGCACCATGGAACTGAGCGGTCTGCTGCCCCAGGATCTGTTCGGGGTCATCGTCGCTGTGTCGGTGATCGCTGTGCTGGTGAGTGCTCAGGTGGTCGCCAGCCATCGGCAGTGGATCTGCATCGTGTTTCGGGGGGCTGGTAGCTGGATCGCGGCAGCCGGACTGCTTGCTCTGGGTCTGCAGTTCAAGGGTTAAGCCACTGGGCTTCGCCGACAGCGATGGGAAGGATGGCCTCCCAGGCCAGATTGTCCGCATCCATCAGTGCCGGATAGGCCTCCCGTTGCCCCGATTGGATCACGGTGAGCAGCAGGCGACGGGTCACAGGATCGAACTGAAGCGGCGTTCCCCCCTTCATCGACCAATCTCCGAGGTCGGCGCGCTGCAGCTCCTGTCCGTCGTCATCAAGCTGGACGATCGTGTGCAACCCCCGTTTCCCGCTCCATTCACCGAGCACGGCCCAGATCCGCTTGCCGCTTCCCTCGCAGGCCACACCGAGAACCGCTTTCTCACCAAGCCAGAGCTGGCGTGGAGCCAGTCCCGGAATGACGAGCTCAATCGACCGGCGGTAATCAGGCCAGTGACGGATCAGCACGGCACGCCCTGATGCAGCGCAGAACGCCCCCAGTTCCCGGCTGCCAGGAAGGGATTGCGGTTGGCGTCCGTTGTCGACCAGAGGCTGAAGACTGAGGCTGTCGTAGCCGGGCACAACCAGACCTCCCCCCGCTGGCAGCAGCTCCATCGGGCCTGACGACAGCGGACGCAGCGGTTGCCGACTGCCATCGGCCTCGATCAGTTCGATCCGTTCGCTTTCTGGCAACAACCCGCCGGTCTGGAGCAGCAGGTCGCCGTTGAGATTGCTGCTCAGATGGCCGAAGAGCACATCCTGCTCGGCCAGCAGTTCCAGTTGCTGCGTCTGCGGGGGCCGCAATGCGGATCGTTCACGGGCCAGGCTGAATCGCCTGAGTCGTCGCAGCCAGATCTGCTCCCCACCCTCGCCATCACTGCTGATGACGGCGATGCCCTGTCCATCGCCAAGGGGAGTCAGCTTGGTGACCTTGGTCCAGATCGGCGTCAGAGGCTGCCAGCGCCCCTGGCGATCCTGCAGTTGCACCTGCTCGCCGTCGTCCAGCTGACGCGTCACCACCAGCCATGGCCGTGGATCCCACCACCAGGTCTGGTGGGCCATGGCTTGCCCCCGTTGATCCCGGCCGGCCAGATTCAGCTGGATCGGTTCGGTCACGCGCTGTTCGGCAGCAATCAGCAGTCGCAGGGGATTGTTGTCTCCCTGCCAGCGAAACGAAAGCGACGGTTGGATGGAACTCTCCGCAGCCAACTGCTCCCGATTCATCGGTCGACTGAACTGCAGGTCCAGGGCAGCGGTTCCGCTTTGCACCTGTTGCGTTTCGAGTTTGGTCAGCCGTGGGGCGCGTCGCAGCAGAAGGTGTTGCTGCAACAGAACCAAGGCCGTGGCCAGCCCGATCAAAACCAAAGGCCGCTTGGTCATGGTTCGAGCGGTCGTTCTGGCCGTTCGATCGGCTCAATCGTGGTGGGCACCACCACGGCGACCGCTTGGCCATCGCGTGTTTGAACGGCCATCCGTCCCTGGATGGAGAGCCATTGGTTGGTTGTTGGGTCCTGTCCATCCGGCCAGTCCACGGGAAGTCCTGCCGGTGTCGCATCCGCTAGACAGCACCGCACGGTCAGCCGTGCGATCAGGGGTGGACCCTCCGGCTGACGCCAGACAAAACCGCTGATGTTGACAGGATTGCCGTCGACAAGATCAGGGTCTGGTTGGCTTCTCAGCAAACGCACCCATTCGGTGAGGTTGCGCTGCTCCGGAGGCAGCACGAAGGCGAGCTTCGGAGGGTCAGGCAGACCCTGGGGCCGGTTGTTGGCCAGATCGCTGAAGGAGGGCGACGGGGGAATCAGCAGGACCAACAGGGCCATCACGCTGCTGGCGATCCATGGCCAGTGCCAGCGTTCCCGACGTTGTCTGCGTTGCAGCAGCTGCAACACCCCGATCACCACCAAGGCGAGGCCCGATGCGCCAACCAATCCGTGGAAGACGCCGCGCAGCAAAAGGTCGAGACGACCGCTTTGCAGGCTCCAGAGCACCATCACGCCCCAGAGGATCAGCAGGAGACCTTGCCTCATGACCATGCCCCGCTCATAGCCGCCACAGGTTGACCCATTGACCGATCAACAGCACGCCCAGACCGGCTGCGATGGATGTGATGGCAATGGCACGCGGTCGCATCAACACCGTGAACAGTCCAGCGAGTTTGAGATCGACGACGGGACCGAGCAGGAGAAAGGCCAACAGGGCCCCAGGTGTGACCTGGGCCGCGAAGCCAAGGGCCAGGAAGGCGTCCACGCTGGAGCAGACCGACACCACAACGGCGAGCAGCATCAGGGCCAGGATTGAGGCGGTCGGCGCTCCGCCGACGGCCAGCAGCCAACTGCGGGGAAGCCAGGTCTGCACCAGGGCAGCGATGATGCAACCCAGCACCAGGAGCGC
>JBGKDR010000300.1:0-1325 GCA_042954225.1 Parasynechococcus sp. | reverse complement strand
AAGGAAGACACCATCCTTGGTGCCATCACCGCGCTGCTCAAGGCCAACAAGCCCACCCAGCCGATCTATCTCAGGCCGTTCGTGTACACGAGTGATCTGGGGATTGCTCCGCGACTCCACAACATCGAGACCGATTTTCTGATTTACGCCCTCCCCCTGGGCGATTACCTCTCGCCGGAGGGCGTGAGCTGCAGGATCTCCAGCTGGACGCGTCAGGAGGACCGTTCCCTGCCGTTGCGAGGAAAGATCAGCGGTGCCTACATCACCAGCTCTCTGGCGAAAACGGAGGCGGTTCAGAGTGGCTTTGATGAGGCTTTGCTGCTGAACAGCAGGGGCAAGATCAGCGAAGCCAGTGGGATGAACTTGTTTCTGGTTCGCGAGGGCCAGCTGATCACACCTGGGGTGGATCAGGACATCCTTGAGGGAATCACCCGTGCCAGCGTGATCGAACTGGCCAAAACAATGGACATCCCTGTGGTGGAGAGGCCGGTCGACAAGACCGAACTGATGATTGCCGATGAAGTCTTCCTGACAGGCACGGCCGCCAAGATCACGCCGATTCGTCAGATTGAAACAACCACACTCAACAGTGATCGGCCGGTGATGCAGGCTCTTAAGGACCGCCTCGTGGCGATTACCCAGGGCCTGGACCCCGCCTTTGAGCATTGGGTGAGCCGGATCAAGCTGACCTGAACCATCCCTGACTAGGCAAGGGTTTTTTAAACTCGCTGTACTTGTTGGTACCTGATGTCGACGACGGCTGCTCCAATCCCTGTCGTCACGTCCCGTTTTCTCAAGCATCTGCACAGTCCCCAGAGGCCGGTGCTGGTGTTCGACGGTGCCACCGGGACCAGTCTTCAGCAGCTCAACCTCACCGCAGAGGACTTCGGTGGGGCTGAACTCGAGGGTTGCAACGAAAACCTGGTCGTCACCCGACCGGATGCGGTGCAGACCGTGCATCGCCAGTTCCTCGAGGCCGGTTGTGATGTCATTGAGACCGATACCTTCGGCGCTGCCTCGATCGTTCTGGCCGAATACGGCCTGGAGGACAAAGCCTTCGAACTGAACAAGCGGGCCGCTGAGCTGGCCCGGGAGATGGCTGATCAGTTCAGCACTCCTGAAAAACCCCGCTTCGTGGCGGGTTCCATGGGACCGACCACCAAGCTCCCGACCCTGGGGCACATCGATTTCGACACGATGCGCCAATCCTTCCGGGAACAGGCCGAGGGGTTAATCGCCGGTGACGTGGATCTGTTCATCGTCGAGACCTGCCAGGACGTTCTTCAGATCAAGGCCGCTCTGCAGGGCATTGAAGAAGCCTTCGA
>JBGKDR010000299.1:0-2049 GCA_042954225.1 Parasynechococcus sp. | reverse complement strand
GTCCTCGTTGGTGGTGATTTCCGCTTCGGCGGTGATGGCCGGCAACAGCCGTTCCAGCAACAGCACCAGCGGATGCATGATCACACCTAGACCATGGAGCACGGGCGCCGCTGTCAGCGACACCGGCATCGCCAGGCGACTACCGAGGGCCTTGGGCAGGATTTCACCCAGCAGCATCACCAGCACGGTGAGACTGATCGAGAACACCGGTAGGGCCATGCCGCCGATGCCCCGTTGTTCAAACACCCAGGCGGCATACCCCCCCAGCATCAGGCTGCCGAAGATGTTGAAGCCGTTGTTGGCGATCACCAGCACAGACAGGGTCCGACCCAGTTTCTGGCGCAGCTTCGCCAGTCGTCGTGCCCCGGGCAGCGGCCTGCTGCGAGCGGCCAGCTCATGGACGCGGATCGGACTCACCGTCAGCAGGGCTGCCTCGACCCCGGAGCACAGAGCCGAACCCAAAAGGACCACCAAGACCAGGAGCAGCAGCACCAGCAGGTCGGAGGGCATGTGCGGTTCTTCAGGGCCCCATCGTATCGGCCCTGCCCAGGGCTCCCAACTGCCATCCTGAAGCACTGTTTCTGGACTGGCTGGGTGACCGTCTTCGATCAGAGCATCCATCAAGCGCGTCGCGAGCGCTTCATCGAGGAGCTCGGTGCCGCTGCTGCGGTGATCCCAGCCGCTCCGCTTGTGACCCACCACGCCGATTGTGAGTGGCCGTTTCGCCAGGACAGTGACTTCTTCTATCTGACCGGGTTCGACGAACCCGATGCCGTTGCCCTGCTGCTGCCTCACCGCCCGGAGGGGGAACGCTTCGTTCTGTTTGTGCAACCCAAGGATCCTGCCGCTGAGGTCTGGACAGGGTTCCGTTGGGGGACGGAAGGCGCCGTGGAGCGTTACGGCGCCGATATCGCCCATCCCCTGGATCAGCTGGCGGAGAAGCTTCCGGAGTATCTGCGTGGAGCGGAGGCCATCGCCTTCCGGATCGGCCGTCATCCCGCTGTGGAACCCCTGGTGCTCTCCGCCTGGGGCCGTCAACTCGATGGTTGGTCCCGGACGGGATCAGCAGCCCTGGGCCTCGTCGCGCCCACGCCGATCCTGCACAAGTTGCGTCTGCGCAAGGACGCCCATGAATTGGAGCGTCTGCGCGAGGCCTGCCGGATTTCTGCGGACGCCCATGAGCTGGCCCGGTCCATGGCCCGCCCCGGCATGAATGAGTCGGAGGTGCAGGCATCGATGGAGGCCCACTTCCGCAGCCATGGGGCTCGGGGACCGGCCTACGGCTCCATCGTGGCCGGAGGTGATAACGCCTGCGTGCTGCACTACACCGCCAACAACGCCCCGTTGAACGATGGTGATCTGCTTCTGATCGACGCCGGTTGCTCCGTGGCGGACTACTACAACGGCGACATCACCCGCACCTTCCCGATCAACGGCCGCTTCTCAGCGGAGCAGCGGGAGCTCTACAGCCTTGTGCTGGCGGCCCAGGAGGCGGCGGTGGCCCAGGTCGCTCCGGGAGCCACGGCGGAACAGGTCCACGACACCGCCCTGCGCGTGCTGGTGGAGGGATTGCTGGACCTCGGCCTTCTGGTTGGTGAGCCCGACTCGGTGATCGAAAACGGCGACTATCGCCACCTTTATATGCATCGCACCGGGCACTGGCTCGGCCTCGACGTGCATGACGTCGGTGCCTATCGCCTGGGTGAGCGGCCGATGACTCTGGAGCCCGGCATCGTGCTCACGGTCGAGCCGGGGCTGTACATCAGTGATCGGCTGGCTGTGCCCGAAGGGCAGCCTGAGATCGATGAGCGCTGGAAGGGCATCGGCATTCGTATCGAAGACGATGTGGCGGTCACCGCGGACGGCCATGAGGTGTTGACGGCCGCGGCTCTTAAGAGCGTGGAGGCAATGGAGCGTTAAGCGATCTGGAGCAGGATCCAGAACACAAAGATCACGATCTTCATCAGCCCTTCAATGCCGGTGAGGCGTGCATGGGGATAGACCAGCATCAAGGTGAGTGCCAGCAGCACCATCTCGAAGGGTTCCAGA
>JBGKDR010000298.1:0-2526 GCA_042954225.1 Parasynechococcus sp. | reverse complement strand
GTCCTGCAACTGAATCAAACGCCGGGGCGTCACCCCACTTGGCGTGGGCACTCCAGGACTGTCGAGAGTGAGCCGCTCTGGCTTCAGCTCCAGAAGATCGAGGGCATCTTTGATCTCAGGCAAACCTCCACGCAACTTATTGACGCTGCGAAACATCGACTGAAGTGGACCGGAGATACGCAGCAACGTCACCAGAATGACGGAGATCAGCGGCAGGCTTTCCCTGACCTTGTCCATATCTCCAGCCATCAAAGCCGGGCCAACCCCGATCGCAAACAACACTGTGACCGCAACAGGCTCAATCACATAACGAGGAACATCGGGAAGCAAGCGGGTCAGTCGGTCATAACGCTTGGCGATGACACCATCACGGGAGAAACGCGACGTGAAATATTGATCGGCCGAATACAGCTGAACATCACGCATCGACCGAAGAGACTCCATCAGGATCAAATTGATCCGCCTTGTGTAGCGAACACGTTGCTTAGTACCCAGACGCAAGTAAGGCGTAATCAGGCGAGAAGACAACACATAGGCAAACAGCATTAAGGCGAACATCAGAAGCGCCTTCCAGCCGAGAATGATATTGACCCCAACAAGCAGCACAAGAACAGACAACAGATTGCCTGCAATCGTGATCAACGGACTGATCACAGCCGTTGAAATTCGGTTCAGAACACGATTGAAGCTTTCAGACAGATTGGCGGTGCGATTCTGCGTGAAAAAGGAATAGCGCTGCCGCATCAGATTGGCGTACACCTTATTCACCAAATCGTTCCAGATTTCGGCACTGAGCATGCTCTGCATCAGTGACACACCAAAACGGATGACGGAGGTCAACCAGAAGGCGGCAATGAGAAGACCGATCAGCCACCCGGCCTGATCCAACAGAGACCCGCCAAACACCCGAATTCCCGGGATTTGATCCTGCAGCTTGACGCCAGCCAGCAACCCGACCATGCGGGCCATCAGGCCCACCAACAGCATGTCAAGCAAACCCTGAAGGAAGGAGGCGAGAAGAACAACCCCCATCAACCGCAAACGACGTTGCGGCAAATGATTCAGCAGAACTGCGAGATCACTCAGGGTTCTGCTTTGCATCAGCATGACCGGACCGTCAAAACCCTGTCGAAACCGCTTCCTTGGCCAAACTTAGGCCTGAGTCCAGCAGGGGTGATTCACCCCTTCGGCCAGCCGGGCAACCGTTCGACCACCCGCATCAGGCGCTGGCACCCCTGTCGGAATCGCAGCTGCCACGTGGGAGCCGAACGCAACCAGGGTCCCGGAGATTGCTCCAGGCCATCAAGCGCGGCTAGGGCCGATGCCCATCGCTGTCGAAGGGCTGTCTCACCACTCTCCAGGAGCAACTGCTCCAAGCGAGCGGCATCAGGGCGCCAGGACTCGGGCTCGGCCACCGCCTGCACAAGTCGGGTCACATCCCAGGACAAGCGACCGCAACCGATCTGATGCACCATCCCGGCAGGGTCGCAGTGATCGGCTAGGGCGTGATTCAAGCTGGTGAAGACCACGCATCCACAGGCCATGGCCTCGAGGGGAGGCAAGCCAAAGCCCTCGCTCACGCCACGCCCCCGCCAGTACTCAGCGGAGTCATAAAGAACAACCTTGGCTTGATTGAACAGGCCGACCAGGTCGTCCACCCAGCCACTCTGAATCTCCACAGTCAGCGACTGTCGGCGTAACGCCGGAACCACCTGGGTGAGCACGTAGTCACTGCTCTTGCGCGCCTGAACGAGAACGTCGATGGGGCGGTGTTGGCGGCTCTGGCGCGCCCCACGATCGATCCACTGCTGCTCGAGGGCATTGGGCACCAGGAACAGCGGATTTCGAGGCGACCGATCACCCCAGTACCCCAAGGTGTTGCGGCTCACGGCCAGCACAGGGACACCCTCCGGCAGCGCAAAGCCATAGCCACTGCTGTGGGCGTGATAGGCGACGCGATGACCGGACAGCCGCCGAATCAGCCGAGGAACATCAAACCCCCAGCTGACGATCCACAACACATCCGGGCGAACACCCTCCTTGAGCAGAAGGTCATCGAGGTAATCGTGATCAGGGCTTCGTTCCCGATAGGTGACGACCTCGGTCGGGCAACAGCCACTGACAAGACGGGCCGTCTGCAACTCAACACTGAGCCCACCACAACGAAAGCGACGGCTGGTCCCAGGGACCAGAAAGCGAATCAGCTGGGTGGGCACCGGTGCAACAGGCGATCAGGCGGTGGCAGCCTCCGTGCTGCCGGCACGCTGACGACGGGTCAGGAAACCGAACAGAAGCTTGCCGATGGCGGCGACAAGGTTGCCCTCGAGCTCCTTGAACATGTTCATGTTCAGGTGAAACGCATGGTTGGCTTCTTCCACGATGCGGTCGGCCATCGCCTGATCGATCGGCAGCTCATCCATGGCGGCGCGGTAGGTGGTCTTGAAGGCCTTTTCATCATCGATCTCGTCGAAGACGTAGAAGCGCAGGCCGTCATCACCATCCATGTTCATCGCCTTCTGGGCGATG
>JBGKDR010000297.1:0-3270 GCA_042954225.1 Parasynechococcus sp. | reverse complement strand
GGCCACCGTCCAGTCATCCGGCGTCATGGCCTGATCATCCAGATCCTGAACCAACAGGCCGCCAAGGATGCTGCGGACGTGATGCGGGCCTGAGGCATCGATGGCCTGCGGCGCCAGTTCCAGCAAACGCAGATTCGCCTTTGCCGCAAGAATTTCTCGGGCTTCGGCGCTGAAGCCGGGAGCCACCACACACTCGAGGAACAGGCTGGTGAGCTCCCGGGCCGCGGTTGCATCCACCGGACCATTAATGGCCACGATTCCGCCAAAGGCACTGACACGATCGGCATCGAGTGCGCGCGTCAATGCAGCGGAAACCCCGGAGCCGATACCGACTCCGCAGGGGTTGGTGTGTTTAACCACGACTGCGGCGGGCTGAACAGCTGGGGCGGCCCCCGCCTCGCCATAACCGAATTCACGCACTGTGGCGAGTGCCGCCTCGAGATCCAGGAGATTGTTGGTGCTCAGCTCCTTGCCTTGGAGCTGAATCGCACCGCCCCAGCCCTGCTTGGGATGACTGAACCAACGGGCTTTCTGATGGGGGTTTTCCCCGTAGCGGAGGGTTTGGCGCAACGGCACCGCCTCCAGCCAGGGGCTGGCATCCACCGCAACCTGCTCGGCCATCCAGGAGCTGATGGCGGTGTCGTAGGCCGCTGTGTGCTGAAACGCCTCCAAAGCCAACTGACGGCGTAGAGCGGCGGGGACACTCCCATTGGCATCGCTGAGAGCCGCCAGAACGCGGTCGTACTGATCAGGACTGGTCAGGACAGCCACGTCAGCATGGTTTTTCGCCGCGGCCCGCACCATCGCCGGGCCCCCGATGTCGATGTTCTCAATCGCCTGATCCCAGGTGACATCCGGCTTGGCAATCGTTTCTCGGAACGGATAGAGATTGACCACCACCACGTCGATCGGGGCGATCTGCTGCTGCGCAAGATCCGCCTGATGGGATGGCTCATTCCGCTTGGCCAGAATTCCCCCATGGACTCGGGGATGCAGGGTTTTGACGCGTCCGCCGAGGATTTCCGGTGCACCGGTGTGCTCGGACACGCGCGTCACCGGAAGACCGGCCTGCTCCAGCACCTTGGCGGTCCCACCACTGGAGAGCAATTGATAGCCGTACGTGCGATGCAGAGCCTCCGCGAGGGGTACGAGTCCCGACTTATCGGAAACACTCAGCAGAGCGACAGGAGCCATCGAAGCGACATGACTTGGTCCTGAGCCAACCTACGCAGCAGTGATCAGCGCACTGCATGGATTCCCGTCTGGTGATGCTCCATGGCTGGGGAGCCAATGGCCACGACCTCCAACCACTGGGCGAACTGCTGGCCCTGCAGCATCCGAAGGGGCTCGATGTGGTGTGCCTCGAGGCCCCCGAAGCCCATGCACAGCCCGGTGGACGTCAGTGGTATGGGCTGTTCCCGCCTCAATGGAACGCCGTTCCTGGCGCGGTAGAGCAGCTGCGTGCACGTCTGCTCAAACTGAGCAGCGACTCGATCCCACTGGAGCGAACCGTGCTGTTCGGCTTCTCCCAAGGTGGCGCCATGGTCCTTGACTGCGGCTGCACCTTGCCTCTGGCCGGCCTGATCAGTTGCAGCGGGTATGCCCACCCCGACTGGGAACCAAGCAGCCAGCATCCACCGACACTGCTGATGCACGGCCGTCAGGATCAAGTGGTTCCGTTCGCTCAGATGGAGACGATTCGTTCAAAGCTGAATCCAGGAACCTGTGAGGCCCTTGCCTTTGACGACGGCCACACCATCCCTGACGGGATGATGCGGCCGATCGGGCAGTTTCTCTCGACCGTGCTCAGCACGGGTTGAGACCGTCGCGCAATTCAGACGAAGGCGTATTCGTACTCTTCCATTTCCTCCCAATCATCCGAGCCCAGATCAAGACCTTCGAAGAGCGTGTCTTCTCCGATCGAATCGACAATGGTGCGAAGGGACGGGAAGAGGAAGTGATTTTCTTCCGCGTACTGGGCACTGAACAGTCCCTTTTCACCCCAGAAGAAGCGGTCGGTGGTGTGCTCGTTCCGACGCACATGCAGCAATGCCGGAGGAACCAATCCGCCCTCGGCGATGTAGCGCCGTGCAGCTGTCACGGGCTTGTATTCACCCGTTTCAAGGTTGTGGGTCGGAACGTGTGCGAGGACGCGTTGCCCAGCCAGACGCCGGCGGCTGATCCTCTTGCGCTTTTTGGACATGGGAATTCCCGAAAGTGGTGGAGTACGGAAGGCGCAGAGCCGAACAGACCCTTGGAAAGGGTCCCCCCTAACCGGCAAGTCATCGGTTCTGAAGACGCGCAAGCGCGTTGGACCGGGTCACGCGAAGGCTGCGGTCGTGCCGCGTCCATCGGAAGAACTCCAGATCATCAGCGCAGACAAAGACGGACCAACGAGTACAGGCCTGCCACTGCTGTAACTTTGGTTGCCAGGAAAAAGCAACCGTTGCTGAAATCTGGAGAGCGCCGTGTCGGAGCGACAAGCGCCTCGGTCATTAAAAAGATCTTAAGACTTTTCCCAGATTTTTCAAGCCCCTGCGTTCAAACGGGTGAACAGACCTCCAGGCTGTCTGTTCAATGCGAACCATGGAGCTGACCCCACGCTTTCTGGAGTTCGCTCAGCGCCAACTCAACGGCTGTGCGGATATCGCTGGCCTTGAGCACGTTGGTCTGTACATCAGCCGATCGGATCAACAGCAACCCGTGCTCAATCTGGTCAGCCAATGGCCACCAGGACCACAACAGCTTCCTCCGGCCGATCGCGATGCAGACCTGCGTCGGTCCTCCCCCCAACGCCGATGGTTTCCCCTGCAGGACAGCAACGCCATCCTCGGAGCCCTACGTGTGGACCTTGATGAGGCAACACCTTGGAGCCCCGGACTTGAACAGCGCCTGCAGCAGGTGGCCATGGGTCTGGCCCACGCCCTTGTGCTGGACCTCGAAACACTGCGACTGAGCGTTGAACTCTCCCAGCAGCAGGACCAGTTGCGGACCCTGCTGCATCAGCTGCGCAACCCACTGGCGGCCCTGAGGACCTACGCCCAACTGCTGCTGCGCCGCACGGCAACGGGCAGCGACAACCGTCAACTGATCGAAGGACTGATCCAGGAACAAGACCAGATCGGGCGCTACCTCACGGCCTTGGATGGCCTGGCCGGCTCAGAACTGCCGGCGATGGAAGGGCAACAGACACCGTTGCTGCTCCCCCCGGGACTGGACCCCATCGACACCACGATCCAGAACTTGCTGCAGGGCCTCAGTGAGCGGGCA
>JBGKDR010000296.1:0-1310 GCA_042954225.1 Parasynechococcus sp. | reverse complement strand
ACCATCTGGCTGTCGACGATTGTCAGTCGCTTCGTGCTGGCGTTTCTGACGTCGATTCCGAAGCAGTTCAATCCGTTCATCACACTCAACCCACTCCTCCAGGATCTGATCAACCTGGCCTTGGGATTGACGGTTCCGCTGCTCGGGATTCTCTTGATCGGCCTGATGGCCAGGAACATCGTCGGTCGTTGGTTGCTTGAGTTCGGCGAGGGCACCTTGACTCGAATTCCACTCGCTGGGTCGGTCTACAAAACCCTCAAGCAGCTTCTGGAAACTGTCCTGAGGGACAATTCCACCCGTTTCCGTCGGGTGGTGCTCGTTGAGTACCCCCGAGAAGGTCTGTTCAGCGTCGGTTTCGTCACTGGGGAGGTCGGTCCTTCTCTTCAGTCCGATCTTGATCAGCCCCTGCTCAGTGTGTTCATTCCAACGGCGCCGAATCCAACGACGGGCTGGTACACCTTGGTGCCGGAAGCTTCAGTGCGTGAACTCAACATCTCCGTCGAGGAAGCGTTCCGCACGATCATCTCCGCGGGAATCGTGAATCCCGACGAGCGTGAGGCTCCTGTGAATCGCAGTTTCTCCAGCCTGATTGCTCAACTTCGTTCGTCCGCTACACCGTCCTCCTGACTGCCATGAAGTCCAGATCCCTCTCCCGTGAGCTGGCCTTGTTAGTGCTTGGCCAGGTCTCCGAACAGAACCAGCCCAAACTTGAAGGGCTTGCCCTTGATGGCCTGCTTCAGAAGGCTCTGGACAGCCTGATGTTCCATTGGCGTGAAGCGCTTGACGCCAGTGCATCGGAGCTGGATCAGGCCCAGCAGAACCTTCTGGACAGTGAGTTGCAGGACAGGGATTCTGCAAGCCACAGCAAGGTCAGAACGCACTTGCGTAGTGCCTTGACCGGTGCCGAGCAGGTGCTCAATGGTTTATCTGCCAGCCTTGAGTTGCCGCGCCTGCTGTTGTTGAGCGACCAGGAGCAGGTTCGCTCGGATGCGATGAAACGAGTGACCTTGGTTCTGAAGAGCCGTTCGACTATCGATCAACGCCTGGATGGGGTCATGGAGAACTGGCGCTTGAGTCGACTGCCTCGGATCGACCGCGACATTCTTCGACTTGCCGTTGTGGATCTGACCGATCTGAAGACCCCTGCGGCGGTTGCATTCAACGAGGCTGTTGAACTGGCGAATCGCTACAGCGATGAGCAGGGGCGTCGCATGATCAATGGTGTCCTGCGACGCTTTCATGACTCCGCATCCACTGCGTCAGCCTGATGGTGTTCAACTGGTTTCAACGGCAGGGTGAGCCGGAAGGCG
>JBGKDR010000295.1:0-3660 GCA_042954225.1 Parasynechococcus sp. | reverse complement strand
CATCCAATCGTGTCAGTCGATCCAGCAGGACCAGTGGTGATGTGTCGGGTGTGAGCTGATCACCCACGTCCGCTGAACTGCCGTGAATCAGTGCGCAATCCAATTCAATGAAGCCGAATTGAAGCGATGCCAGCCAGTTGTAGTGGTCGTGATCCACGGCAGCGATCAGTCGGTCGATTCCCTGATCACCCTGTTGGGCCCGAAGCTCATCGGCTCCTCGATCACCGCGGAAACCGCTTTCGGCCAGAAGCTGTTCTTCCCACCAGCCATAGATGCATTCGGGCACCAGATCGGTGCGCTTGGGTTGTCTCAGACGTTCGAGCAAGGGATTGCAGTTGTGCTGGGGACCGATCAGATCACCCAGAACAAACAGATTGGCAACACCACGTTGATGCTTTAGATCAGCCTGGATCTGTTCGTAAAGATTGAGGTCTCCTTGGAGACCAGAGACCAAAGCCCAACGTTCCATCAGCGCTCACACACGTGGCTGGCGTCTTCGGCACGTTCGGCGTACTCAAAGCCGTGACTCAATCGCCAGGCGAACACCTCTGGCAAGCCTGCATCAACGATCGCTTTGCACGTTTTGCTGACGTCGTAGTCCACTTCCCGGATGGTGACGTCCCCTGTGTCTTCGTGATGCACGACGTAGGTGGCTTTGGTGCTGCCGTGGCGTGGTTCACCGACGGATCCAGCATTCACGATGCGACGCATCGGCAGCCGGAGTTCCTGTTCCGTCGGTGCAGTGTTTCCTCTCTGCTGGACGCGAACACGAATGTGTCCCGCGCTCAGTTCCCGAACGTAGGGCTGATGGGTGTGGCCACAGAACAGCGTTTCTGCCCCAGCGGTCTCCACCCGCTCGAGTGCGGCAAATGCATTCATATCGGGCAGTAAGTACTCATGCTGACTATTGGGACTGCCGTGCACAAACAGCAGATTGTCGCGTCGCAACGTCATTGGAAGTTGGGCCAAGAAGCCCTTGTTCTTCTCCGTCAATGTTGCGGCTGTCCAATGGTGGGCTCGATGCCCCCGACGTTCGGCCAATTGCGATGGATAACTGCATTCACAGGCATTCAATCCATCGATGATGTCTTCATCCCAGCAGCCCTGACAGGTGGGAATGTTGCGCTCTCGTACCAGTGCAACCACTTCGTTTGGTTGGGGGCCATAACCCACGAGGTCGCCGAGGCAGGTGATCATTTCGATGCCCTGTGCGTCAATGTCGTCGAGGACGGCCTCAACAGCCGCAAGGTTGGCGTGAAGGCAGGAGATCACAGCATGTTTCATGGCGTTCAAGCGGGTTGTGGGATGGCTTGTTGTTGTCGGAGTTGTTGTTGCTGCATCTCCAGAACGTCGTCTGCAAGAAGGCAATCGTTGATGGTCGATTGGATCCCTTCTGGATTCAATGATTTGCCTTGAACAACGAGTGCAGAGGTGCGGTTCGGACGGCCATTTGGTGCGGCAATGGTCTCCAGAGGGAGAAACTGCGAGCCCTGCTGGCTCACCATCCAATTGCAGAAGAAGGATCGGCCGTCGGGGAGATTCATCATGGCTTTGGCCCGGTACACATCGCCGTAGGCCCCATTTACAAGTTCAAACCAGAAGCTGCTGAGGCTGTCGGGATCCCAGACACAACCGGTCAGATCTCGCTGCCAGGCCTCGAGTCTGCTGAAATCCAGTGTGTCCTGTGTCGGCAGTTCAGGATCACGGCCAAAGTGCAAGGCCTTCGTCGGCTGAAGCTCCAACCGTTCCAGTTCTGCTTTGACATGGTGTGGATAGCCATCGATGCCGAGGCCCGTTGGTAACTCAAATTGCTGGACTTCGACCATCACGAGCGAAGCGCCGGCTGCCGGCCCGGCCTGTTCTGAAGCGGAGTTGAGACACTGCAGGGATGGAATCTGATCCCGCAACCAGGCCGGATCGATCCCGTTGTCGTCCCCCTGACGCCGTTGCTCGTGCTGGTCGCCTTTCAAGCGCAGATAGGCGCAGTGGCCTTGGTGCGCCTTGAGCTGCTGCAGCGTCCAGGCGGTTTTTCCGCACCCGGGAGGTCCTGACACCAGAGTCACTTGCTGCATCAGCAAAGGCTCCGCTAGAAATGGGAATCATTCTCATTATGGCGCTTGCAGCGCGCCGTGTCTCCAGTGATGTCGGTCGAGGTCTGGCTGGTCCGTCTTTGCCCGCTAGGGTCGTTCCATGCCGCTGGTGGATCGATGCAGGCATTGGAAATCCTCACCCTTGTCTTGGTGAACGTCGCCTTAGGGGTCTATCTCTGCGAAAAGGGGTTGGGCACCTGGCGTGAGCATCGCAGGCTGCATCGCCTCGTCAATGATCACCCGGAGATGAAGGGGCTTAACCCAGACGAAGAAAGCCTGTTTGTGTTTGAAAGCGATGTTTCCTTGAAGGCATTCGTTTTGAATAACGATGAACCGGGAAAAAACGAACCTTTTTATGTGACAGAAGAGGATCTCGAGCAGGATTGATTAGATGTCTTTGTTCTGTCAGGACGAGATTGGACGATGGAGGAGTGGACAGATGAGTTTATTGCTAAGGCACAGTCTGAGCTGAAGGCGGTAGTTGTTGATTGGAAGTATGACTACGGGGCAAGTGATGAGGAGTGCGCCACGATGTTGCTGTGGATGGCCATGAGATTGAATCCTGATCTTGCCCAGCGGATCGATCTTGATTCCTTAAAAGACAGGTGAATCAGGTCGAGCTCAAGCACTGTGAGTTGACTCTGTCGATCTCATCAGCTTTTGTTCAGTCGGTTTTGAGGAAGTTCTTCAAATCCGTTGCGCCAGTCCGATCAAAATGACCATAGGCCTGAACCCGAATGAATCGTCCCCAACGCTTGAATGAACAGCTCCGCCGTTGGATGCAGGCAGGTCTGATCGATGCCGATCGGGCTGAGGCCATTCGTCGTTGGGAAGACTCGCAAGCCCACGCGATCAGTCACTCGTCGGCGGATCAGTTTGCGCTGCCAATCCGACTCTCGATTGTTCTCGGCTCTCTGCTGTTGTCGGCGGGATTACTCCTGTTCGTCTCTTCACATTGGGATGCGATGCCACCCCAGGGGCGGGTGAGCTTGCTGTTGTCGATCGTGATCGCTCTGCATGCGTCAGGTGCCTGGTTTGACAGTCGCTTTCGGGTGATGGCGGTCGGATTGCATGCCGTTGGCACGGCGGCGTTTGGTGCTGGACTTTTTCTATGTGCTCAGATTTTTCATCTTGATGTCGCCTGGTCGTTCCGCTGGGGTTTGTTGCTGTGGTCGATCGGGGCTGGCGTGGGATGGATGGTCTTGCGGCAATGGCCGCAGCTGGTCTTTCTTTCGCTGCTTCTGCCCGGATGGATCACCGCGTTGCTCGTCAGCGCAGTGGATCATTTTTCAACTGTTGTTGCCGGTGAAGGCTGGGTGACCCCGGTTGCTGCCGGGTCGTTGCTAACGGCCTTGACCTATTTCACAGCACCCAACCGAGCGACATCGACTCCTGCTGTCTCGGTGCTCCTCTGGGTTGGCGGCATCACCTTGATTCCCGCTGCACTGTTCTGGGCTGTGGTGGCAACAGCATTGGATTTGCCAGCGTTCTCACAACCGCTTTGGTTGGCGTCGTTGGTGTGGGGAGTGGTGTTGGGTGGTCCGATCGCCCTGGGCTGGTGGCTGCGACC
>JBGKDR010000294.1:0-17801 GCA_042954225.1 Parasynechococcus sp. | reverse complement strand
GATCGGACAAGCCTCACGCGGTTTTGAAGGCCGCTGACCGTTGTGCAGGGTTTGCCGATGTCAGGGTGCAGTTGGCGGACGACGACTGTGGAAACCGCATTGGTGGCGATCGTGATGAGGGGTGTGGAGTGTGTCTGCTTGGTGATTGAAAACGTGGAATGTTGTTGATTTCTTCGTTGTTATGATTGGTCGATGTGGAGAACGCTTCCGTGGCAAAGAGCACTGCCGTCGTTGTTAGGGCGTTCGATGGGGAAGCTCCCTATCTCCAATCATTTATTGACCATCACATCAAAATTGGAGTTGATCAGTTTTATTTTGTGATTGCCCCAGGGGGTGCACCGCTTTGCCGTGAAATTCTACGTCGGAATGGCTTGGCTTTCACTGAGGTTGAAGGGCAGAAAGTTGGCGCTGTAAGGCCATTGATTCGTGAAGACTATGTGGCAGTGATCGACGCTGATGAGTATCTTCATCCTGATTTAATTTCATTTATTCAGTCCGAAAACTTTCAGAGTCTTGCAATGCCGTGGAGGCTCACGGCGACCCTCGACGACCAGGGATTTGAGGCGCAACGCAAACGTTTTTTCGTGTTTCCTCAGATCAAATCTGTCATGAAGACACGTGCCCTGACTGGGCTGGGCCTGCATCGCTCGGGCACCCGCGGGGATGGGCGTCGTCTTGACCTTCGCGACGGCTTGGCCTTCCCAGTGCAGCACTATTACTTGCGGGGCCTCGATGATCTGTTGCTCAAAGAAGGCGGCGTGGTGAAGCGCACCCTGGCCCGGAGCACCGGTCGCAAACCAATCGCGCTCGGCGGCGGTGGACCTGATGTGCCACTAATGCCATCATTCCCCAGTCGTCACGCTCGTGTGGCCTTTCTGCTGGAGGTGCTGAACCACCAGCCCGAGCAGGATGACCCCTATACGGTCTCGCTCGAGACGGAGATGCTGCAACGGCTGCATCATGCGATGGAGGGAGATGCCCAGCGTGCGAAAGCTGAGTTGCTCCAGAGTGTCAGCTCAATACGAGCGGTCTTTGATGATCGTTCGATCAAGGCGCAAATTCGTGAGATTGAGGCGGGTCTTGCGACCAATCCCGAGAAGATCAGCTATCAGAAACGCGTCCTGAAGGTTCTGCGCAAGGATGCCGCACGCGCAGCGTCCCCCTCCTGGGGCTTGCGTGTGCGGTCCTTGTTTGACCGCTGGAACTCATAGGGCACGACCCGAGTCACCATCGCGCCGTCGATCAATAATTCTGGCCAGCTCCAGCACGTAACCAGCCGTGCACCAACGACCGTGGCTGCGTCCACGGTTCTCAGGATCTGAGCGGATTTCGGCTGTTTCCGCCATCAACAGATCGAGTTCTCCCTGGGGGAGGTCATAGAGATCCTGCAGTTCAACTTCTCTGGCGAGAAGATGACTGCGAAACCACTTGCGCATCTGTTCCTGAGGCGGGATGTCGTGATTCATCGGTTCCTGTCACCATCGGATGCCATTCTCCCGGCATGAAGCACCTCAGTTGGCTCCAGTTCGATCACTGCGTTGACACCCTGGCCACGCAATTTCGTGATCGAGCCTTCAGCGGGGTCCATGGCGTCCCCCGTGGCGGGCTCTGTCTTGGGGTCGCCTTGAGTCATGCCCTCGAGCTCCCGCTGCAGACCCATCCTGATGCGCAGTCGTTGATTGTTGACGATGTCTATGAATCCGGTCGGACCTTGCGGGCGTTGTATGCCCGCTGGCCGGAAGCGACCTATGCCGTCTGGGTCAGCAAAGCTCCGCCCCAATGGTGGTGTGCGGCAGAGATCAGCCTGAGTTCCGAATGGTTGCTGTTTCCCTGGGAGAACGCATCGCTCGCTTGCCTCGATGAGCAGAGTTACAGGAGCTCGCGACAGGACAGCTGATGCGCCGCCCCATCGTTTATCTGGCCTCCCCATATGGTTTCTCCGAGCAGTGGAAGCAACGGCTGCTTCCTGAACTGGTCTCGGCCCTTGAGGCCTTGAACATTGATGTCTGGGAACCGTTTGCACGCAACGGCCAGGAGGACATGGCGAAGCCAGGCTGGGCGTACCGGGTGGCTCAAAGGGATCTTCAGGATGTTCGTGATGCTGATGCCATCTTTGCCATCGTCAATGGCACGCCCCCCGATGAAGGTGTGATGGTCGAGCTCGGTGCGGCCATTGCACTGGGAAAACCCACCTTCCTGTTTCGAGATGACTTTCGTCGCTGTACGGACTCGGAGGATTACCCCCTGAACTTGATGGTGTTTGCGGGTTTACCGGAACACGGATGGCAACGATCGTTTTACACGTCGTTGGATGATGTTGGCGATCCCACGAAGGCATTGGCCCTCTGGATAGCCTCATGGCGAGGTTAGGGATTGTGGCTTGGATTTAGGTCGTCGCTGTTGTCGAGGGATGGCTCGGGAGTGTTGTTTGCAGTATGAATTTCAATCGAGGTCGGGAATGGAATATCAATGTTCTGATCTTCAAAGGCACGCAAGATTCCTTCTTTCATGATCGCGATCGAATTGAAGAAGTCTCCTGCATTGTCATGCTCAGAGCCCAGAAGGAAGGTGAAGTCCAGACTGTATTCCGACAGGGCTGAGAGCCGGCAGGATGTCATCGAAAGGTTGGGATCTGTATCGATCACCCTTTGAATAATGGTTGGAATCTTCATGCGTTGTTCTCGCGGGGTTTGGTAGGCGACGCTGATCGAGTGCTTCAGGTTCTTGACGATCGCAATGATTGTTCTTGATTCGGCGGTCAGATCTTGCTTGGCCTCAAGGAAGTCCTCCCAGTTGTCTGTGGATGTCTTGGCGCTGATAATGATTCTTGACTGCGTCGAGCTTCCCTGGCTGTAGTGCACAACTGGGCATGTCAGCTTCGGCTGGTCTTGGATGAACGTTTTAATCCGGCGAACGACTTCATTGAGCTGACCGGTGCCAAAGTCGTCTGGGGCCTGCATCTCGATTTCGATGCCCTGATGGATTGCCTGGTCATCAAAGGCAACGGTATTTTCTCGTTCCGAGTAGTTGAAGATGGTTGCATCTTCAACTTTGTTGTTCGGTATTGTGACCCTTCCGGTGAGCGTGATCATGTCGATTGAGCGCAGACCTATTCGAGACACAAAACCTGTATCCCCACCGATTTTGCAAAATTCACCGACGCGGATGGGTCGGTCTGATTGAATGGCAATGCCTGCAAAAAGATTGCTCAGAAGGCGAGAACCTCCAAGGCCAATGGCAAGTCCAGGGACTGCTGAAAATGCAATCACAGCATTCGGAGGCATGCCAAGGCGCAGCAGCAGTTGATACAAAATGACCACCGCTGAGATGGCGCCTAGTGCGCGGGAGAATGGCAAAATTAGATTTCGCATTCTCCGCAGATCGAGATCAGACTGTCTGCCACGGAATTTCATCAGCCAGAGGGCTCCTGAGCCGCTGACCGCTTCGAAGAAAAGAACGATCGTGACGCCTAGAAAAATGTATGTGGAGATGTCGAAAAACCAGTTGGAGTTCACCAGGGCATTGCCCGTGAAGTTGATGCGATTGGCGACCAGGATTCTTGATATCGTGGAGAGTGGCGCCAGCGGAAGGATGTAGAGGAAGCGTTTCCAGCTGATGTCAAGTTGTTGTTTCGATTTGGTGGGATGATTGGCTTGTTCCTGGGACTTCTTTTTTTGGTACGTGCTTATCAGTGCCTTGATGCTTGTCCCGGTGATCGGTAGGTAGATCAAGGCAACGATGGTCGCCATGATGTATTGAAGAATGCTCTGATCTCCGATGGGATGTTGCAATGTTGCTTTTAGTCCTTCCGGCAGTCGTTCGTACCACTTCGGTGGAACGAGGTAACCCGGGGTGTAAGTGAAGTGGTCGTAGAGGTTGGGCGATGCATAGGGGTTGACAAGTGTTAGCTCGTCAAGTTCCTCCGTTCCTGTAGAGCTATCAATGAAGCGATACATTCGGTCAATGTTTTCAACAGTTTCTTGTGAAAAGAAGTAGTCCTCGTTGTTTTCGTCGTCATTAATCAGCCTGGTGACGGTGATTGCGGTTCCTGGCATTGTCCAGGAGGGAAGCAATTTGTCGTCTGGGATAATGATGTCCTCCTTGGCATGCGTAAAGGCGTAGTCAAGGATTTCTTTGAGCTTCAGTGCCGATTCTTCTTTGACGTCATTCCGAATGCTCGCCGGGATGGCTGAGTCGTCAATCGTGCGTGTTGCTGTTTGGAAGAGGATTTCTGCTTCTTGGATCTGTTGCAGGCTCGCTTTGCTCCAGAAGAGTCCAGGTTCTGAAGCAGCGCTGTTGCTGACGTCATCAATGATTTCGCCGACGCGTGCCATGGCTGCGTAGAACCGCAGCAGAGTGGCCTCTGGTGTGTACCCGGTGATTTTCCCCAGGTAGGAATCCTCCCAGTTGCTTGCGTAAATCTCGATGTCTTCAAAGAAAGGCTGATCTTCAAAGGGGACGATCGCTTTTGTCGTGCCTTTCTCAAGCCTTGCGTCCGACCTCTGTTGGATCTCAGTGTTGGACCATGCAGGGCTCAGGCACGCCTCAGTGACTGGCACTCCGACGGCGATCAAGAGCCCGAGAAGCCAGCAAATCGCTTTCCTGCGCATGCCTCTTGCTCCGCACCCTTGGATCGCAAGTTAGGGGTTGCGCTTCGGTGTGTCAGATCGCGTCTGGCGTCAGTTGGAATCCTTCCGGCAGCAGCTCCTGAACGCGCCGTGTTCCAACGCCATCAATCTGAATCTCTCCATCCCCTGGTAGAAGCTCATGGATCACTTGGCGGCATGCCCCGCAGGGCATGCGCGAGCCCAGCGGTGCTGCGTTCTGAGCATCAATACAGCTCACAGCCAGTGCGGTGGGGCGCTTCCCTTGTGCGACAGCACTGAACAAAGCGACGCGCTCAGCACACATGCTCAGCCCATAGCTTGCGTTTTCGACATTGCAGCCACAGACCACGCTGCCATCACTGCAATGCACGGCCGCACCAACGCGAAATGACGAGTACGGACAGCGGGCCCGCAGTGCAGCACGACGCGCTTCATCGATGAGGGTGTTCGTCTGAGTCACGGCCTTTCAGCACAGAAGACGTTGACCATCACTGCCGGGCAGCAACGGTCAACGGACCTCAGGCCATCCGTTTCAGGCGACCTCGGCGAAGCTCTCACGGAAGGCGTTGATCGTGGCCTCGATGTCGCCATCCGAGTGGGCCAGGGATGTGAAGCCGGCCTCAAATGCGGATGGAGCCAGATAAACCCCGCGCTCGAGCATGGCGCGGTGCAGGCGTCCAAAGCGTTCCGAGTCAGTGGCCTTCGCTTCTTCGAAGTTCCGGACAGGACCTTCACAGAGGAAGAATCCGAACATCGCGCTCACGCTGGCGCAGGTGATGGGCAGACCGGCAGCCTTGGCAGCATCTTTGATGCCAGCCACAAGCTTCTGGGTTGTCGCCGTCAACTTGTCGTAGCTCCCAGGCTGTTTGAGCAGCTCGAGAGTCTTGATTCCAGCGGTCATCGCCAGGGGGTTCCCGCTGAGTGTGCCGGCTTGATACATCGGTCCAGCAGGGGACACCATCTGCATGATGTCGGCGCGGCCGCCGTAGGCACCCACCGGAAGTCCGCCACCGATGACCTTGCCCATGGTGGTGAGATCGGGGGTGACCCCGAAGTGGGCCTGAGCACCGCCGTAGCTGATGCGGAAGCCAGTCATCACCTCGTCGAAGACAAGAAGTGCTCCATGCTCTTTGGTCAGTTCACGCAGACCTTCCAGGAACCCCGGTTCAGGCTGGATGAAACCGGCATTGCCCACGATCGGCTCGAGGATGACGCCAGCGATGGCATCGGGATTCTCGGCAAACAACGCCTTGACAGCTTCAAGGTCGTTGTAGGGCGCTGTGAGGGTGTTGGCGGTCGTGCTCCGTGGGACGCCAGGTGAGTCGGGCAGACCAAGGGTTGCCACTCCCGATCCGGCTTTCACCAGGAACATGTCTGCGTGGCCGTGGTAGCAGCCTTCAAACTTGATCACCTTGTCGCGACCTGTGAAGGCGCGGATCAGGCGCAGGACGGCCATGCAGGCCTCAGTTCCGCTGTTCACGAAACGCACCATTTCCACACTGGGGACGGCGTCGATCACCATCTCGGCCAGGGTGTTCTCCAGCGCGCAAGGGGCGCCGAAGCTCGTTCCCTTCTCGATGGCTTCCTGCAGGGCGCTGATCACTTCCGGATGCGCGTGGCCGCAGATGGCCGGACCCCAGCTCCCGATGTAATCGATGTACTTATTGCCATCAACGTCCCAGGCGTAGGACCCCTTCACCCGGTCGAACACGATCGGCTCACCGCCGACCGACTTGAACGCTCGTACAGGCGAGCTCACGCCGCCGGGCATCAGGCCCTGGGCTGCGCCGAAGATGGCCTGGGAACGGCTGGTGTTCAACGCAGGAGTTGTCACGGGAACCGACGCCAAGAGGCAAATGCAAACCGTGCAACATCCTGACCCAAGAACGACCGGATCCGTTTGAACTGTGTCTCGATCGAGGCAGTCAAGAGCATTTCTCTTCGTAGCCTGGGCTCAATTGCCTGAAGGTCTTGCCCCACGACTGGCCAGCTCTGGAAAGGGATCTCCGCCGGTTGCTGCCCCCGCGCGCCGTGGTGGCTCGACGTCAGGAATTGCTGAGTTACGACTGTGACGGTCTAACGCTTGAGCGGCACTGTCCACCGCTTGCGGTGCTGCCGGAAAGCACCGAACACGTCGCTGCGGTGCTTCGTTGTTGTGCCAGCCATCGGATTCCTTTCGTGGCTCGTGGCAGTGGAACCGGTCTCTCCGGTGGTGCGCTGGTGGACCAGGAGGCGTTGCTGGTCGTCACTAGTCGGATGCGCCAGATCCTCTCGGTTGATCTTGAGAACCAGACCGTCACAGTGCAACCAGGCGTGATCAACAGCTGGGTGACCAGGGCCGTCGCCGGTGACGGCTACTACTACGCACCGGATCCGTCCAGTCAGATCGTTTGCAGCATCGGCGGCAACGTGGCCGAAAATTCAGGAGGTGTGCACTGCCTCAAGTACGGCGTCACCAGCAACCACGTGCTCAAACTCGAGGTGGTGCTTCCCGACGGCACTGTCACCCAGTTGGGTAGTGGCTGCGCCGAGTCCCCTGAGCTCGACCTGCGCGGGGCATTCATCGGCAGTGAAGGAACGCTGGGGATCGCGACGGCGATCACGTTGCGCCTGTTACGGGCGCCGGAGTGCGTGAATGTGCTGTTGGCAGATTTTCAGACGATGGAGGCCGCTGGAGAGGCGGTCCGCAGCGTCACTGCCGCCGGTCTGCTGCCGGCGGGGATGGAAATCATGGATCGGGTCACGATCAACGCCGTCGATGATTTCTTCGGATACGACGAATATCCGAGGGATGCGGCCGCGGTGCTGTTGATCGAGCTCGATGGACAGGCCTCGGAGGTGCAGGCCTCTGCGGAGCGGGCGGAACAGCTCTGTCGAGCTGCTGGAGCACGGGGATTGCGGCGCGCGGTCGACCCTGACGAATGTGCCGTGCTCTGGAAAGGTCGGAAGTCAGCCTTTTCTGCTGTCGGCAAAATCACCCCGACGTATTACGTCCAGGACGGTGTGGTGCCCCGCAGCACCCTCCCCCGCGTTCTGGCAGCGATTGAGCGTCTCAGCCAGGACCATGGTCTGCCCGTGGCCAATGTGTTCCATGCGGGCGATGGCAACCTGCATCCGTTGATCCTTTATTGCGCCAGCGACCCGGATGCGGAACAGCGGGTGAAGGCGTTGGGTGCTGCGATCCTGAGGGAGTGCCTCGCGGCAGGCGGCAGCATCAGCGGTGAACACGGGATCGGCGCTGACAAGCGCTGCTATCTGGATTGGATGTTCGCTTCGGACGATCTGGACACCATGGCGCTGCTTCGCCAGGCCTTCGATCCGGATCAGCGCGCCAACCCTGACAAGGTTTTACCGACGCCGAGAACCTGCGGTGAATCCGCCCGTCGTGCGGTGACGCTGTCGACGGGGGGCAAGGAGCTTCTGTCCGGGGTGGAGCTGTTCTGAGCGCAGCCTGACCTGTTCGGATCAACGGAATAAATCGTCGTCCTCATCTCCGTCATCCTCAGCCGGAGGCCAGTCCAGGTCGACCATCACCGGTGCATGGTCGCTGGGCTGGTCATTGCCTCGCACCTGCTTGTGGATCACGCAGCTTTTGGCCAACCCCAACAGGTCATCGCAGAGGTAAATGTGATCAATCCGCCAGCCCCGATCGCGATCCCAGGCCCCGGTCCGGTAATCCCACCAGCTCCAGTGACCCGCATCCGGTTCAAAGATGCGGAAGACGTCATGGAGGCGATCGCCCAGGACGGCTTGCAGGGCCTGGCGTTCGTCAGCGCTCGCCATGATTCCGCCTGTCAGTCGATCTGGATCATGAATGTCCCGTGCTTCCGGAGCGATGTTGAAATCGCCCACCATGCACAGCGGTTCTGCGCGTTGGGACTGGGCCTCGAGGTAGCGCTTCAGGCAGGACAACCAAGCCAGTTTGTAGGGGTATTTGTCTGACTTCAGGCTCGAGCCGTTGGGCACATACAGATTCAGGACCCTCACCCCATCCAGGCGTGCACTGATCACGCGCTTCTGCTCGCTCAGCTGCACCGCATCGGGATCGTTCGGCAGCTCAGCATCAAAACCGCAGCGAACATCCTCCAGCGGTTCACGACTCACCAGCGCGACGCCGTTGTAGGCCTTTTGTCCATGGATATTGACCTGCCATCCCGCGGCTTCAAAGGCCTCCCGAGGGAACAGAGGGTCATCCACCTTGGTCTCCTGAAGGCAGAGCAGATCGGGCTGGACCTGCTCCAGCCAGGCGAGCACCTGATCGAGTCGTGTCCGAACCGAGTTCACGTTCCAGCTGGCGATCTGCACGGGTCGGGGGCATCAGCTGGTGACCCTTAGCATTCAGCCATCCATTCAGGTCAGCCGATGATCCGCCGACTCCCGCTTGGCAGTCTCTCGCTTCTCGCTGTCCTCATGGCCGCATCGGGTCAACAGGCCATGGCCCAGGTTGATGCCCCTTACCAGACCCGTGAAGAGCAAGACATCTTCGGCGCAGGTCCAAACGATGGTGGCTCGTTTCTCGATGCCACCAACCCTCTCGATCTGATCAATCGGATCCGTCAGTCGGGAGCGATGAACGACGCAACCCCTCCGGGAGACGCGATTGATGCTGCTCTTGAGGCGTATCAGCAAGATCCCTTGGAACGGCCTTGACCCTGGCCGCTTCAAGCGTCCAACGCCCGGCGAGTTGATCGATCAAGGGACCGACTCCCGGATCCTTGCCTCGTCGGCCTGCTTCGGCCAGCAGCTCCTGCATGCGCTCGGTGTTCCCGTCCTCGCGTTCCATCAGCGCCAGTGCCAGAACGGGATCGGCTCTGTCCGCGAAGGTCGTCGCCAGCTGTAGGTAAATCGAACGTGCTTGGTTGCGACCGCCGTTGAGGCGATTCAGATCAGCGAGAAGCAGACCAAGTGCGAGACGGGTCTCCGTGGGAGCGCGCGCGATGCGTTGTTCCACATCCTGAATGGCAGCAGTGCCCCGCCCCGATTGCTGCTGGACCAGTGCTTTGAGTTGCAGGGTTTCGAGATGATCGGGATGGAGCCGGAGGATGGAGTCCAGATCGCCTTCGGCCCCCGTTAGATCACCAGAACGACGCCGTAAATCAGCGATCAGAAGAGTCAGTTCAACCGTCATTGGGGCATCACGCCGCCAACTCGCAAGCACGTCCAGGGCCTGATCAAAGCGATGAATCGCGATCAGGCGTTCAACGAGTTGCAGGCGTTCTTCTGGAGAAAGCGGCGCCTGCTGCTGGCGCGCCAGCAATCCCTGCACCTGTTGATCCACAACAGAACGACTGCCGAGGGCCGCGGTCTGCGGTGGAAAGAATGCGGCCGTTCCCCAGCCCAGCCAGGCCGCTGTTGTCAGGGCTGCACCCGTGATCAGCAACCGCCGGGGTGGAGCCATCCCATCCGAGCCTGATGCATTCAGTCTGAAGAGGCTGCTTTGCCCTGGCTACAGTCCGATGCGGGTTTTGTAACCGCCCGATCCGAGTTAGATGCGCGACCACCCGATTCCTCCGGTCACAGAACCGCTGCAGTACAGGGCCATCGGTGTTGTCCGTGGTGTCTATACCCCTCACGATCAAGAGCAGCTCACCCGCGGTGTGCTCACGGACGATCAGGGCAACCAGCTGGAAACCGTGGTGCTGGGACGTGTGCTCACCCTGATGCGCCGCCATCTCTCCATGGATCAGCCTCACCTGTGGGTTGTCTATCCCCGCTGTCGTGAGAGCGATCACCTGCATCTCCAGATCGCCGGCATCTGGGAGCCCAGCACCCTTGCGCCTGACAGTTCGGATCTCGAGGACACACTTCCCGAAGGCGACGACTACTTCTCCGTGCGTGGTGAGTTGATTTTCACCAAACCGGAAACGGGTGATCTGGTGATCAAAGTTCGCCAGCAACCCCGGGCGGATGGCAGCCGCCCTCTCCCGTTCAAGCTCCAGATCAAGGGTGAGTTGCCCCTGGAGAACCTTCGGCACTTCGTCAGCCTGGGTTTACGCCGTCAGGGTCAGCAACTGCATATGGAATCCCACGAGGTAATGGCTCCGATGCCGACCCGTGGTGGTAAGTCCAAGGGAGGCCGCGGTCAGGCCGCCCGCCGCCCCCGACATTGATGGCTGACGAGTCCCAGGGGTCAACGGCGACGCTTCGAGCCGGCCTTGTTGTGGTCGGCATCACCCTGTTGGGTGCGTTTGGCCCGACCATCGGTATTTCGCCCGCGTGGATCGTCGTGGTGGTTCTTGGCGGCTTGGTTGCCTTCAGCGTGGATGCAGCCAGCTGGCAAGGGATGGGCGGCCACCTTGTCGCGGAGGCACTTCCGGGGGGAGAGGCTCGGCTCCGGCGCATCGCCGTGCATGAAGCAGGACACCTGATGGTGGCCGAGCAGGAGCAACTGCCGGTTCAACAGGTTTTGGTGGGGACGTTGGCCTGTGTGCGGGCGGGCCTGAGCAGTAGCGGTGCCACGGAATTTGCCGTCCCCGACAGCGTCAAAATGTCCTTGGAGGACCTGCGCCGTTGGAGTCGGGTGCTCCAGGCCGGAATTGCCGCAGAAAAGCTGGTCTATGGCAAAGCACGTGGCGGTGCTGACGACCGAGCTCTTCTCGGTCAGCTCTGGGGGTTGTCTGGCCATGACGTCGAAACGGCGCAGCGGGAACAACGCCGGGCCCGGCGTGAGATCGAGCAGCAGCTCCGCAAGCAGCGTGGCTGTCTTGAAGACCGTGCTGCAGCTCTGCTCGCCGATGCACCACGCCTGGGGCGATGACGACACTGCATGTCGAATGCCCGACCGGATTGGCCGGGGACATGCTGTTGTCCGCACTGATCGATCTGGGTGTTCCCCAAACGGTTGTTGATGAGGCCTTGGCGGCGCTGGGGTGGGCTGATCGCTATCGCCTCCTGGTCAAGGAGGGTCGTAGTGGTGGTCTTCGGGGTCTGCGCCTGACCGTCGAAAGTCTCGAGCCGGACCCTCCCCATCGCCATTGGGAGGACCTTCGCCAGCAGTTCGAGCTGGCCGACTGGTCACCGGCTTTGAAACGCCGCGTGCTGGCGGTGTTCACCGCCCTTGCAGAGGCTGAGGCGACCGTCCATGGCCTGCCGTCCGATCGTGTGCACTTCCATGAGGTTGGTGCCATCGATTCCGTCGTCGATGTGGTCGGTGTCTGTGCCGCTCTGCATCACCTCGACCCGGACCAGATCAGCTGTGAATCCCCCCCGGTAGGACATGGTTCGGTGCAAACGGCCCATGGCTGTCTCCCGGTCCCTGTGCCCGCCGTTCTCGAACTGTCGCGCCGTCACCGGATCCCCCTGCGGCGTGGCACTGATTTCCCGGGGGGGGAATTGACCACCCCAACGGGGTTGGCCTTGATGGCCGTGCTTTCCGATCGCTTTGAGGCCCCGGAGCAGGTCACGCCGTTGGCGATTGGCTGTGGCCTCGGCCATCGCGACCTCGATCGTCCCAATCAGCTCCGCATCACTCAACTGGCCCCGCTGCAATCGGGTTTCGACGACCTTCGTCCGCGTTGGCAGTCTCTGGTTGTCCAGGAGGCATGGATTGATGACGCCTCTGCGGAAGATGTCGCCGTCCTGGTGGACCAGCTCAGGCTCGCTGGTGCATTGGATGTGGCCAGCCAGCCGATTCAGATGAAAAAGGGGCGGCTGGGTCAGGCCGTCAGTGCTCTTGTCGCGCCCGAGTCGGCAGAGGCGTTACGCCAGATCTGGTTCACGGTGGGAGTCACGATTGGTCTTCGCGAGCGGTTGCAAGGACGTTGGCTGTTGCCGCGCCGCGTTGGACATTTGCCGACGGAGTGGGGTGATCTGCCGGCCAAACAGGTGCTCCGTCCGGATGGATCGCAGACGATCAAGCCTGAGCTGGAGGGGCTGCGTCGACTGAGTATCCAGTCCGGTCTCCCGATGCAGGCACTGCGTCACGCCTTGGATGGTGGCGACTTCATCCCAGAAGGAGATTGGACCTGGTGATCAAGAGGCTGCGTCAGCCCAAGCTCTGGATCACCTTGGCGAGTCTGCTGTTTCTGGCTGTGGCCGTCGTCCAGCAGGGTGACCAGCTCAGGGACCAGAGCCTTGATGCTGCTGGCTGGAGTTGGTTGGTTTTCGGGTTCGGTTTCAGTTGGCTCAGCATCCTGATCAACGGCACCGCCTGGTCCGTGCTGGTCGATTGGCTGGGCCAGCGGCCTCCTGATCTTGCTCTGGTTCCTCTGTTCGTTCGAACCAACGTCCTCAAGTACCTCCCTGGTGGGATCTGGCACCTTGTCGATCGTGTGCGGGTTCTGCGTCCGAGCATCGGGACGGGGTCCGCCTTGGCGGCGGTGCTTCTGGACCCTTTGCTGATCGTTGCAGCAGCGTTCCTGTTGCTTCTGCCGGGCGGATGGCAGAACGGCTTGGTGTTGTTGGCCCCGTTGCCCGCATTGCTCATGGTGAGGCGGTGGCGGGAACCTCTGCTGCAGCGTCTGGAACGATCCAAGGCAGCTCAGTTGGAGCAGGTCGGGGTGGCACTGCTGCCGGATGCCGACCCAGGATCCAGACGCCATGGCTACCCCTGGCGCCCGTTGGCCTGGCAACTCATTTTCGTGATCTGTCGCTTCGCGGGCCTGTTCTGCTGTGTGCAGGCGTTTCGGCTCGAGGGAGCGACCCCCGGGGCATGGCTGGCGTCATTTGCTCTGGCCTATGCCATTGGTCTGGTCGTTCCCGGTGCTCCAGGGGGGCTTGGCATTTTCGAAACCGCCCTGCTGATGCGTCTCGGAACGGCGGTCCCTGACGCTGGATTATTGGCCGTGGTGTTGAGCTACCGACTGGTGTCGACGTTGGCGGATGTGGTGGCAGCGGCTGCGTTGCAGGCCGATCAATGGATCTCAGGCCGTCGTGGGTTGAAGGTTTGAGGATCAGGATTCACCGGAGCTTTGCTCGAGGCTTGGGATCAGGGCCATCGCGGCGACCAGCCCGAGCATGAGGATCATCAACGCGGGGAGCAACGCCTCAGCCAGGCGTTCATCACTGGCGTACTGGTAAACCCGCACCGAGAGTGTGTCGAAATCAAAGGGGCGCAGGGCGAAGGTGAGCGGGAGTTCCTTGACCGTGTCGACAAAGACAAGCAGCAGCCCCACCGTGATCGGTCCCTTGAGCAAGGGAAGGTGAACGCTGCGCAGTACTTGCTGCCAGTTGCGTCCGAGGCCTGTTGCGGCCTCGTCGAGGCTGGGACTGATCCGCTCCAGCGCTGCATCCAGTCCCCCTTTGGCCACAGCCAGGAAGCGATCGCCATACCCCCAGAGCAGCAGAGCCAAAGGGGCCAGTTGCCACGGGGCTCCTGTGAGCAGTAAGGCCAGGGCCAGAACGGTGCCTGGAATCGCGTAGCCCATGCCGGCCAGAAAGGTGAGGCTTTGCAGCATCCGATTGCCGGTCCAGCGTTTGGCGATGGCCAGGATGAGCGCGGCCATCACAGCGATGGCTGCAGCGGTGATCGCCAGCACGAAGCTGCGCAGACTTAGAGAGAGCAGATCGTGCTCCAGGTTGCGTTGCAGCTGATCGAGATTCTCGGCGGCCCAGAACAGGGGGATGCCAAGGCTGGTGAGAGGGGGCACAAAGGCCAAAATCTGGGCACCCAATGCCCTGGCCCCCTGCAGTGGCCAGGCGGTGGCGTCGCCTCCAGCTACCCCATCACTCCAGCGCCGACTGCGGCGCCGCAGTCGGCGTTCGCAGACCACCAGGCCAAGAACAATGGCCAGGGTGATCAACGCCAAACAGATCGCACCGTTGGGATTGCTGTTGGTTTGCCAGGCTTCGAGGATGCCGGCGGAAAGGCTGGGAATCCCAAGCAACTGCACCGCGCCAAGCTCGTTGACGACTTCCATTCCCATCAGGGCGATTCCCGCGCCAATGGCCGGCAGGGCAATGGGAAGAGCCACCCGACGAAAGCCAGCCCAGGGTCCGATTCCGAGGCTCCGGCAGGCTTCAAGCTGGCGCCGACCGCTCATCGAAAAACTTTCTGTGCTCAGCAGGAACACATAGGGGTATGTGGTCAGAGCCATCACGGCGATGCCCCAGGCCAAGCCATGGATCCGCCAGCCGTGGCGGCTGCCAAGATCCACCAGGGTGGCGGAGAGCAGATAGGCGGGTGTGGCCAGAGGAATCAACTGGGCAATCCGCAGCCAGCGCCGGCCTGGAAAACGACAATTAATCAGCAGCCATCCGTTGGCTGTGCCCAACAGAGTGCCCGCCACAGCACTTCCCAGAAGCAGTGTCAGTGTTCCAAGAATCTGGCGACCGCCATCGGGACCAAGTGTGACCAGACCCTCTTGAAACCCTTGGATGCCTTCCCCGAGGAGCTGAATCAGGGGCCAGATGGCCAGGAGTGCCAGCAACGCTGCCAGCAGCCCCAGCAGGCGTCGGCTCATGACGGGTTCTTTTCAAGGTGGCGCGATCTGGCCACGCTACAGGCTGTTGACACCTGTTCTCAACAGCCTTCAGACCTGCAGGGGGTCGAGCATGGATGGTGATTTGAACTGGAACCCCGCTGACTTGATCTTCTGATTGCTGACGCGGGCATTGGAAATGCGTTGGCCAGGCAAATCGTGGTTCATCCAAAGAACGGGTGGGAGGCCATCGGCATCACACAGCACATTGGACAGTTCACGTCTGGTCAGTTGCATGTCATCGACCAGGTTGAAAATTCCCTCCAGTTTTTTGTCGTAGGCAAAAGCAATGCCTTCGGCAACATCAACGATGTTGGTCCATGAGCAAACATGATTTCCATTCTTTTTAACCGACTCACCCGCCGCTGATTTGATCGCGCCCGCCATGTCGCGACCGGGTCCATAGATTCCTCCCAGGCGAAGAATGCAGATGGTTGTGTCAGGACGTTCAATGCCCATGAGTGTTTCCTCTGCTTGGGCAAGCAGTGCATTGATCGCGTGTTCGCGATCGAGATCGGTCTCCTCATCCACAGGGCTTCCCTGGTGATCGCCATAGACACCAGCGGTGCTGATGTAGGTGATGTGCAGTGGATGTGTGGATTGGCGCCGTTGCAGGGCCGCGGCGAGAGTTTTGATGCCTGAGGAGAACACCTCGTCGTAGGACTCTCCATTGCGGGATGGCGCAATGGAGATCAACAGGCCATTCTGCTTCTCCAGAAAATCGAAACGGGTATCAGGATCGGCGAGATTGACAATCAGCGGCTCAGCGACGATGTCGCTGAGTGAGATCAATTTGGACCTGGATTTTGTTGTGCCTGTGATGTGAAGCCCTTGGTATTTCAGATGCAGAGCTGCACTGGTCCCGACATAGCCACAGCCGATAACGCAAAACGAATCCATAACCCTTTCGTCATGGAGCTAAGTATGAAGATTTGCTTCCGTCTGGGTGTAGTCGATGCGACGGGATGGCAAGACCCTTGCGCGTGTATGAACCAGCAGCCTGTCGGAGATGCTGACGGAGTGATGCCATTCAGCTTCCGCTCAGGTGGACGACTACGACCTGCCGTTCTGGCTGCAGATTCCAGTACAGGACTACCGCCGCTGGCTCAACCGTCAGGCGGTGGCTCTCGCCAAAGCGGATCGCAAGCGAGGCGGGGCGTATCGCGTGCGCGAGGCGATGCAGTCCATCCACCGCGCCTGTCATGCCTGCGATGGCCATGACCCCTATGACGGTTTGCCACTGCGGGGTGAGTTGCTGCTGCCATCAGCGCAGTCGGATCAATATCAGCGTTGTCCTGCGGTGGGTCACCGTCAGTCCAGTCCGGTGGCTGATTTCGAGATCCTCAGTCGTCAGACCAAGCAGGCCAAGGGTCAGCTCAGTGCTGAGGACTATCTCGCCCATTGCAGAGCGGTGGTTCAACAGGCGGAGCGACGTCAGCCCAGCTGATCGCTCCGCCTTGATGCAGGTTTGCGTTATTGCCAGCCATTGGCGGCCATCAGCTCCGCGGCCTCACCATTGCGCTCGCCCAGCCGTTCGGCGGCAACAGTGGCCTGCTCGAATGTCCCCCAGGCATTGAGGACTGGATCGTCGCCCATGCCACGCAACGGGTATTCATGGTTGGCAGCGGCGTAGCCACCCTGGGCATCCTGGGAGCTCAGAAATTCCAGGAATTTGGTCGCGCCCTCGGGGTTGCGGCTCGCTTTGGTCACGCCGCCGCCGGTGATGTTGACGTGCACGGGATCAGGCCAGCGCACACTGACCGCTTGAGACAGGGTTTGATCGTCCTTTCCCTTGTCTCCAGCTTGGAGCCGACCGAGGTAGTACGTGTTGGCGAGGGCGACGCCGCAGCTGCCCTGAGCGACGGAGCGAATCATCGGCGTGTCGCTGTTGAACACCGGTTGCGCGAGGTTGGCCACCATGCCTCGGATCCAAGCGGCGGTGGCCTCTTCTCCCTTGGTGTCCAGCATGAATGCCACAAGCGACTGGTTGTAGACGCTGCGGCGATTGCGAAGGCAGACCTCTCCTTTCAGGCCGGGCTCGGCCAGGGCCAGATAGCTGTTGACCGCCTCAGGGTTCACGCGATCGCTGTTGATCATCGGCACACGGAGTCGCCGTGTCAGGCCAAACCAGAGGTTGTCGCTGTCGCGCAGGTCCGCGGGAACGGCCTCCTCAAGGGACGCTGAGGTGATCGGTTGAAACAACCCATCTTTGGCGGCACGGTCGAGGCGCGCGGCATCGGCCAGGATCAGGATGTCCGCAGGCGAGTCATCGCCCTCCTGTTTGAGCCGCTCGATCAGAGCATCGTCCTTGGCCTCCAGCAGTTTCACCTTGATGCCGGTCTTGGCGGTGAAGGCCTGATACAGGGCCTGATCACTGTTGTAGTGCCGGCCGGAATAAACCCCGATTTCCTCAGAGGGGGCTTTGTTCTGCTGGCCGCAGCCGGCGAGGAGTCCTGTGCCGCCGATCAGAACGGCCAGGGCAGCGCGGGTGATGGCCGACTTATTGCGAATGAAAAGCATTAGCACTGAATTTTTGCGAATGATACTCAATAGCGATCTGTGTCTCTCGCTCGGGTGCTGGCCGTTTGTCTGGCATCAGGCCAAAAAAAATCCCCCGCTGATTGCGGAGGATGCCGTGCTGTCTTTGAGCCGAATCGGGCTGATCAGCGCTGCGAGTGGCGCACAGGGATTGGAATCAGGACCGGTTCATGGAGTCCGCCACCGCTGTTGTCGTCATCGGAATCAAGGAGCAGCCAGATCAGCAGACTGCAGATCA
>JBGKDR010000293.1:0-4115 GCA_042954225.1 Parasynechococcus sp. | reverse complement strand
GCGCGCAACGCCGTTCAGGACGTGGAATCGTCGCTCTGATCAGGATCGGGCAGGGACCAGTCGCGCAGGGCCGCGATGGCGATGAACCAGATCAGTCGGGCTTTGGCCAGCGTCCCCTGACGCTGCTGGAGGTCGGCAAGTTTGGCCCGTCCGCACTCGGTTTTGATCCAGCGATGCAGGGGGGAGATGGGTTGGCTCATGACTGCAGCAGTGCGTTCAGGTCGTCCTCGCTGAGCACCGTCACACCGAGGCTTTCCGCTTTGGTCAGCTTGCTGCCGGCGGCCTCCCCGGCCACCAGGTAGTCGGTTTTCTTGCTGACGCTGCCACTCACCTTGCCCCCGGCGGCTTCGATCAGGGCCTTGGCGTCACTGCGGCTGAGGGTGGGCAGGGTGCCGGTCAACACCAGGGTCTTGCCCTGCAGTGGTCCATCCGCTGCAGCTTGCTTGGCCTGCGCGGCCTCCCGTTCATCGTTGGAGGCTTCCAGACTGATGCCCACGCTCTGCAGGTCGGTGCTCAGCTGCTGATTGGCTGGGTTGGTCAGCCACTGGCGCAGGCTTTCCGCAATTTCCGGCCCGATGCCATGCAGCTCGGCGATCTGATCAGGGGCGTTCACGGCTGCCTCGCTGAGGGACTGAAGGCTCAGAAAGGAGGCGGCCAGGGCTTTGGCGTTCACCTCGCCGATGTGCCGGATGCCCAATCCGTAGAGCTGCCGGTGCCAGGGTTGTTGCCTCGATTGCTCGAGGGCGGCCACCAGATTGCGGGCTGATTTCTCGCCCATGCGCTCGAGGCTGGCCAGCAGGGCTGGGTTCAGCCGATAGAGATCGGCCACCGATCGCACCAGTCCGCGATCGACCAGTTGCTCAATCAACTTGCTGCCCAGTCCGTCCACATCCAGCGCGCCCTTGCTCACCCAGTGGCGCAGGCCGCCGCGCAGGATCGCCGGGCAGCTGCTGTTGATGCAACGGGTGGCGGCTTCACTGCCCTCCCGCACCAGAACCGAGCCACACTCCGGGCAATGCTCGGGGAGCTGCACCGGTCGCGCCGCCGTTGGTCTCAGCTCCGGCAACACCCTGACGACTTCGGGAATGATCTCGCCGGCTTTACGCACCACGACGGTGTCCCCGACGTGGAGGTCCAGCTCCGCGATGCGGTCGGCGTTGTGCAGGGTGGCGCGGCTGACGCTGGTGCCCGCCAGAGGGACGGCGTCGAATTCCGCCACGGGGGTGACAGCCCCCGTGCGCCCGACCTGGACAACGACCCGACGCAGTGTGCTGGGGGCTTCCTCCGCCGGGAACTTGAGGGCGATGGCCCAGCGCGGAGCCTTCTGGGTGAAGCCGGCGGCATCCTGCAGGCGCAGATCGTTGAGCTTCACCACCACACCATCGGTGGCATAGGGGAGATCGTGGCGCTTCTGTTCCCAGCGATCGCAGAACGCCTGAATGCCGCTGAGGTCAGGGCAAAGCTCCCGGTTGGGATTCACCCGAAAGCCGGAGCGCTCAAGCCAGGCCAGGGCATCCCATTGCGAGTCCGGCTCGGCTCCGCTGGGGAGATGGACCGTGTACGCGAAGAAGTCCAGCCGCCGGGAGGCCACCACCTTGGGATCCAGTTGCCGCAGGGTGCCGGCGCAGGCATTGCGTGGGTTGGCGAACAGCGCTTCTCCGCGCTGCCCTCGCTCGGCATTGATCGCCGCGAAGGTGTCATCGGGGATGAAGGCTTCGCCGCGCACTTCCACCCACTCCGGTGGATTGTCGATCTGCAGCCGCAGCGGAATCGAGCTGATGGTGCGCACGTTGGCGGTGATCTCCTCACCGCGGCTGCCGTCGCCGCGGGTGGCCGCACGCTCCAGCACGCCGTTGCGGTAGCTCAGTGCCAGAGCGTTGCCGTCGATCTTGAGCTCGCCGACCATCGACAGGCCCGTGCCCGAGGGGCGGTCGAGCACCTTCAACAGTCGCTCCTGCCAGGCGCCGAGGTCCTCACGGCTGAAGGCGTTGTCCAGGCTGAGCAGGCCAATGCGGTGATCCACGCTGGTGAATCGCTCGCTGGGAGGGCCGCCGATGCGTTGGGTGGGGCTGTCGGCTGTTTGCAGGCTCGGATCCTGTTGCTCAAGCTCCAGCAGTTCCCGATAGAGGCGGTCATAGACCGCATCGGGCATCTCCGGCGCATCGAGCACGTAATACGCGTGGGCGGCGCGGTTGAGGAGCGCGCGCAGTTCGCCGGCGCGCTCCCGCTGATCAGGCACTGACCCTGTTGATGCGGGCGATGCGCCAGTTGTCATCGAGTTTGGTGAAGGTGAAATCCAGGGGGAGCTCGTCGTTGTTGTCCGCCTTGAGCTTCACCGTCAGGATCACGTCGCCTTCCTGAATGCGGGGGCGGCCGGATTTCAGGTTGCGGTACTGATTCAGCTTCAGGCCGGCCAGAAAGCGAATGAACTGCTGGCGGTTGACGTGCTGGCGATAGGCCTTGGTCGTGAGCATGTAGGCCGCATCAATGCGACCGGCCGCAACCTGGGTGAAGAACTGCTTGATCAGGGGGTTGATCCCGCGGGCGCTCAGCACCAGCTTCACCGCCGTGACCGTCCAGTAGAGGAGCAACGCCCCGCCACCGGCTAGCAGCGCCTTGCTGCCGATCTCCCGAACCAGACCCAGTTCCATCGCCTGCTGGAAAAGCAGCGACGAGTCTGACTGACCGCGGCAGGATGCGAGGGATTCGCGGCCGATCGAACCGTTGCCCTTGCTGCCGTTGCTGCCGTTGTTCCACCGGCTCAATCGAGAGCACTTCGATGGGGCTCTTGTGGTGGATGGTCAACCGCGGGTGGCGGTGCGCTGGAGTGATGGCCGCATGAGTCGAACCGCGGGGTTCTACCGCCGGGGTCCTGGGGTGGGCGGAGACCGTGGCTGCGAAATCGTGCTGTCCCGCCCGGTGCTGTCGGCCCTGCCCCAGCAGGCGATTGAAAGCACCCTGTGCCACGAAATGATTCACGCCTGGGTCGATCTGGTGTTGCGGCGACGGGAGAGCCATGGCCCCCATTTCCGGGCCTGCATGGCCGCGATCAATGCCCAGCAGGATCGCTTCAAGGTGAGCATCCGCCATCGATACCCGGTGCCCGCCAAGCCCCCGCGCTGGTGGGCGGTCTGTCCGCAATGTCAACGCCGCAGCCCCTACAAGCGCCGGGTTCGCAATGCCGCCTGTCGCGCCTGCTGCGAGCAGCACCATGGTGGCCACTGGCACCCGAGCTGCCTGCTGGTGTACGAAGCTGCCGAGGCCAGCGGCTGAGATGGATTCCTTTCTATTGAGTCTCGAGGTCGGCGGTGTGGTGATCGTGCTGATCGGCCTTCGCCGGGAGCGTTGGTTGCGTCGACGTCGCCGGTAACGTTTGAGCTATGGAGGACAGAAGCGACCGCAGGTACCGATCACGGGACCCCTTGGATCAGCGCATTGACCAATGGGTGGAGACGGGCCGTCAGTTTGTGGATGGTGTCTCGGGCCGGCGCCCGGGGCAGCGGCGCGGGTCCATGGCGCTTGATTCCGTCGGACGTTGGGTTGGCGAGAAGGTGGAATGGCTGCTGGAGGATGACGACGACTGGCGGGAGCCCTGGCAGGACGCCCAGCCGGCTTCGCCCCAGGTTCCGTCACGCGGGAAGCGCCCATTGGATGCCATTTCCCGGCGCGGCCAGCGCCCTCAAACAGTGGTCTCTCCCCCCGCGGTGCAGCAGATGCCCGTCGATGGCGGCGGAGATGAGTCCTGGCCCGAGGACGACAGTTTCCGTGTGCAGCGCTGGCAACGTTCCAGGCCCGAGCCCGAGGAGTCATCCAGGCCCAGCAGCGGCCGACGCCCCCTGCCGCGCTCGAGCCGGCGGCGGGATTGATCGGGGCAGCGCTCAGCTGGCCTTCAGATCTCCCTGGTGTTGGCTGCGGTGATGCCTGGCGATTCGGTACTGGCTGCCGCGTGCAGCCAGCTGGTCATTGACATCGGTCACCAGCTCCTGTGGCACGTCCTCGGCCATCTGATCGGCGGTGGCATTGATCGAGGGTGATCCATCGGCCATGGCCTCCAGGAACTGGGCCCATTGCCGGACCTGCTGGCGGCGACTCCTGGCCTTGTAGCCCTGGGCGGT
>JBGKDR010000292.1:0-7627 GCA_042954225.1 Parasynechococcus sp. | reverse complement strand
ACTGATCGTCATTTCTGGTTAAGAGGAGAGCGTCTTCATGCATATCGCCGTCGTCGGACTCAGTCATCGCACGGCACCGGTCGAAATCCGGGAGCGGCTCAGCATCCCTGAGCAGACCATGGAGACGTCTCTCCATTCCTTACGGGGAAATGAGCAGGTGCTCGAGGCATCCATCCTCAGCACCTGTAACCGCCTTGAGATCTACACACTGGTCCGCAATCCCGATCTCGGCGTCTCAGCAGTCAATGATTTTCTGAGTGGGCATTCCGGTCTGAAGACCGATGAACTCAGTCCACATTTATTCAGCTTCCATCACGAGGATGCCGTCGACCACCTGATGCGTGTTGCGGCAGGTCTTGACAGTCTTGTGTTGGGTGAAGGCCAGATCCTCTCCCAGGTCAAGAAAATGATGCGGCTGGGGCAGGAGCACAAATCCCTTGGCCCCATCCTCAATCGCCTGCTGACCCAAGCCGTCAGCACCGGCAAGCGGGTGCGCAGCGAAACCAACCTGGGAACGGGTGCTGTTTCGATTAGTTCAGCGGCCGTCGAATTGGCTCAATTGAAGCTCGGCCAATCCAGAGGACTTGATCAGCTGGTCACCCTCGAGACTGAACAGATTGCAGTGGTGGGCGCTGGACGCATGAGCCGTCTGCTCCTGCAACACCTTCAAGCCAAGGGTGCGGCTGGTGTGGTGCTGCTGAACCGCACCGTCGAACGTGCTGAGATTCTGGCCCGTGATTTCCCGGACCTTCCGATTCAATGCCGTCCTCTGACGGAGATGAATCAATGTCTCAGCACCTGCTCTCTGGTGTTCACCAGTACGGCAGCCGATGATCCGATCATTGATGCCGCCCGATTGGAGCCGCTCAATCGACGTAGTTCTCTGCGACTCATCGATATCGGCGTTCCTCGCAATATTGCTGCGGATGCATCCAACGTCTCTGGCGTTGAAGCCCACGACGTGGATGATCTGCAGGAAGTTGTTGCCCGCAATCAGGAAGCCCGCCAGGCGATGGCGCGCGAAGCCGAAGAGCTTCTGAAGCAGGAAGCCCAGCAGTTTCTTGAGTGGTGGGACAGCCTGGAGGCGGTTCCAACCATCAACCGCCTGCGTTCGTCGATGGAAAGCATCCGTTCTGAGGAATTGCAGAAGGCATTAAGCCGGATGGGTCCCGATTTCTCTGCCCGTGAACGCAAGGTTGTTGAAGCCTTGAGTAAAGGAATTATCAACAAGATTCTCCATACCCCTGTGACACAGTTGAGAGCACCGCAAGCGCGATCTGACCGTCAGCAGGCCCTTCGGACTGTCGAGCGCCTCTTTGATCTCGATGCTCCTTCTGAGGGCTGATTCAGGGTTGTCGCGGACTGATTCCAAGCAATCTCGACGGATTATCAGTTGAGGCGTTCGAGATCGGGAAAACTCCAGTAAGTTCTTCTGGTAACGCCGATCTCGGGAGTGCACATGAAGCGGGTTCTCGCCATTATTCTCGGCGGCGGAGCTGGAACGCGTCTCTACCCGTTGACCAAGATGCGGGCCAAGCCCGCTGTACCTCTGGCAGGCAAATACCGTCTGATTGATATTCCGATCAGTAACTGCATCAACTCCAACATCAACAAGATGTATGTGATGACGCAGTTCAACAGCGCATCACTGAATCGCCACCTCAGTCAGAGTTTCAACCTGAGCGCCTCGTTTGGTCAGGGTTTCGTTGAGGTCCTTGCAGCCCAGCAGACACCTGACAGTCCCTCATGGTTTGAGGGAACAGCTGATGCTGTTCGTAAATATCAGTGGTTGTTCCAGGAGTGGGATGTGGATGAATACCTCATCCTTTCCGGTGACCAGCTGTATCGGATGGATTACAGCAAATTTGTCGAGCACCACCGCGCCAGCGGCGCTGATCTCACCGTGGCTGCTCTGCCTGTGGATCCTGCCCAGGCTGAGGCTTTCGGTCTCATGCGCACCGATGATCAAGGTGATATCAAAGAGTTCAAGGAAAAGCCGAAAGGTGATGCCTTGAAGTCCATGGCTGTGGATACATCCCGCTTCGGACTATCTGCTGAAGAAGCACAGGAGAAGCCCTATCTGGCGTCGATGGGCATCTATGTGTTCAGCCGTAAGACCCTCTTTGATCTCCTGGATAAAAATCCAGATCACAAGGACTTCGGCAAGGAGGTGATTCCTGAAGCTCTCGCGCGTGGGGACAAGCTCAAGAGCTATGTGTTCAATGATTACTGGGAAGACATTGGAACCATCGGTGCTTTCTACGAAGCCAACCTTGCTCTGACCAAGCAGCCCACACCTCCGTTCAGTTTCTACGACGAAAAGTTCCCGATCTATACCCGCCCTCGTTACCTTCCCCCGAGCAAGTTGGTTGATGTTCAGGTCACTGACTCAATCATTGGCGAAGGCTCAATTCTCAAAGCCTGCAGCATTCACCATTGCGTTCTTGGTGTTCGCAGCCGTGTTGAAGCCAATGCGGTCGTTCAGGAAACTCTTGTGATGGGTGCTGATTACTTCGAATCGGCAGAAGAGCGTGCGCTCCTGCGTGAACGTGGAGGTATTCCCCTTGGCGTCGGTGAAGGAACGACTGTGAAGACAGCCATCCTCGATAAAAACGCCCGCATCGGCTCCAACGTCACCATCATCAACAAAGATCGTGTGGAAGAGGCTGACCGTGCCGATCAGGGCTTCTACATCCGCAACGGAATTGTTGTTGTCGTCAAGAACGCAACCATCCCCGATGGAACCGTGATCTAAGGGCGGGTTCTGGAGTTCATCCTCCATTCCTGACACAACGTGTTCCTTTGCGGACGCGACCGTTCTGACTCCGCACACTGAGGTCAGTGTTTCTGCGATTGTCAGGCCATGGCCAAGTCACACTTCGGTCTGATTGGTCTCGGTGTCATGGGCGAGAACCTCGTCCTTAACGCGGAGAGCAATGGTTTTTCAAGTGTTGTTTATAACCGTACCTACTCAAAGACGGAAGATTTTCTGAACGGTCGTGGTTCAGGTAAAAATATCCAGGGTGCGAAAGACCTTCAGGATTTTGTTGACAAGCTTGAGCGGCCTCGTCGCATCCTGATGATGGTCAAGGCCGGTGGTCCTGTGGATGCCGTTATCAACGATCTATCCCCTCTGCTGGAGGAGGGCGATCTTCTGATTGATGGAGGCAATTCCGATTACGAGGACACCGAGAGACGGGTGAAGCAGCTCGAAAGCCAGAGCTTCGGTTTCATCGGGATGGGTGTTTCTGGCGGTGCGAAGGGTGCCCTTGAGGGTCCCAGCATGATGCCGGGGGGCACCAAAGCCTCCTACGACGCGATTGAAAGCCTTGTCAGCAAGATGGCGGCACAGGTGGAAGACGGTCCCTGTGTGACGTACATCGGTCCGGGCGGATCCGGACACTTGGTCAAGACCGTCCACAACGGCATTGAGTACGGAATCGAGCAGATCCTGGCCGAGGCCTATGACCTGATGAAGCGGGTCAAGGGAATGAGCGGCGATCAGATGGCCGATGTCCTTGGCCAATGGAATGCGACGGAGGAACTCTCGTCTTATCTCGTGGAGATCACCGAGGTCTGTCTGCGCACCAAGGATCCCGAGACCGGGGCTGATCTTGTCGAAGCGATCATGGACCAGGCAGGCCAGAAGGGCACAGGGCTCTGGACGGTCGTGACCGCTTTGCAGATGGGTGCTTCGGTACCGACCATTTACGCCTCACTCAATGGCCGGGTGATGAGTTCGATGAAACAGCAGCGAGTGGCTGCTGAGTCTCTCCTGCGCGGACCTGCTGTTCAGGACTTCGATCTCGGTCAACCCGACGATGCGATGGCACCTCTGATGGATGCCGTGGTTCTCAGTTGCATTGCCAGCTATGCCCAGGGCATGGAGCTGCTTCGGATCGCATCCAATGACCTCGATTACGGCTTGCACATGCCGTCGATTGCCCAGATCTGGAAAGGCGGTTGCATCATTCGGTCGCGCTTGCTCAAACGCATTCAGGATGCGTTCAACGCTGACCCCCAACTGGTCAATCTGATGATTGATCCCTGGTTCGCTGATCAGGTGAACCGACGCCTGCCAGGGCTGGCCAAGGTCGTTTCAGGAGCAGCTGCGTCGGGCATTCCAGTCCCTTGCTTCAGCAGCACATTGGATTACATCAACAGCTATCGCACCGCGCGTCTGCCGCAAAACCTGGTCCAGGCGATGCGTGACTGCTTCGGATCCCACACCTATCAGCGTGTTGATAAGGAGGGCACCTTCCACACCGAATGGCTGGACTGATCTGAGTCATGACTGGATACCGCATTGAATGCGCGCAGGATCCCCAGGATCTGGCTCGGCGTGCTGCACAGACGATTGCTGCACGGATTGATCTGGCCCTCGATCAGCGTGATCGCTGTCAGATTGCTCTCTCCGGTGGTTCGACACCAGGGCATGCGTACCGGTTGTTGGGGCAGGAACGGTTGCCCTGGGAACGGGTGGATGTGGTGCTGGGAGACGAACGCTGGGTTGCAGCCGACGATCCATCGAGCAATGCAGGGATGGTCCGCAGCACGCTGATGGCCGCTGACCCTGGTGCGAAAGCCTGCTTCCATCCCGTTCCCACTGTGGAACTCGCATCCGCGGAGGAGAGTGCAACGGTCTTTGCCGACCTCGTGTCGCGGATCTGTCCCGGCACTCCTCCGGTGTTCGATGTCATGGTCCTCGGCCTGGGTGACGATGGACATACGGCATCCCTGTTCCCGGGGACCGATGCTCCAACGGTTCAGGATGAATGGGCGACTGTTGGCCGTGGCAAGGGGCTCGATCGCATCACCCTGACGGCACCGGTTCTCAGCGCTGCTCGAGAGGTCATCTTTCTCGTCAGCGGTGCTGGAAAGCGGCAGGCTCTCAAGCGCTTGCTCGATTCAACTGAATCAGCCGAGCGCACCCCCGCTCGCCTGGTTCAACCTGCTAATGATGTGCTGATCCTTGCTGATCAGGATGCCGCCTCAGACCTCTGAACTCACGCTCTTTCAGGGCCAGAACTTTGCGGAATGGTCGTGCCTCAATGACACGATCATGGGAGGACGTTCTCGGGCGGGCTGTCACGTCGGTGCGGATGGCCTGCTCGTGGAGGGTGAGCTCATCGAGCAGGGTGGCGGCTTCGTGAGTTGTCGCTCACCACGGCTTCAACCTCCCCTGGATCTGTCGGCCTACTCCGCGCTGCAGCTCGTGCTGGATGGTCAGGGACGCACGATGAAACTCGCTCTGGCTTGCCGTGACGGCGCCATGGGACTGACGGAGCTGATCCCAGGTGGTCTTCGCTGGGTGACGGATTTCGAAACCAAGTCCGAGGGATTGACCCGGATCACCATTCCATTCGACTCGCTTCGGGCCACGGTCCGAGCCAAACCATTGTCTCTGCCACTACGTTTCGATGCTGCTGGGGTCACCCGCATCCAGCTGCTCCATTCCAAATTCGGCGATGACGGATCGCTGAATCCGGGCTTTCGCGCCGGACCCATTGCACTGACACTTCAGTCGATTCACGCGGTGGTGTGAGGGAATGGATCTTTCGGTTGTGATTGCCAAATCGGCCGACGTCTGTCTAAAGCCCTGGATCCATGCCGTGGTTGAGACGGATCCACGTACGGACGCTGAGGCGGACGAGTTAACGGTGCGGATCGAGTGCCGCGATGCGGAGGGTCAACGCTGCTCGCAGAGAGATTTGGAGTTGGAGGTGTATCGCAGTGGTGACGACATCAACCTGATGCTGAGTTGGTGGGAGCAGCCGGATCGTCCAATGCTCTGGCAGGGCAGGCACCCGGTGTGGATGGACGGCGCAACAGGTCAACGCTGTTCAGCTCCGCACGATGCCGCCCCTATTGAAGCTTTGGCGAGGCGTCTGCGTTCTTTGCTTCAGAACTCATGACTGGCATGTTTGCGGTGTGGCTTCGACCACTAAAGCTTCATTTTGACGATCTCTAAGTCGCTCCTGTTGTTGCAAATATCTTGATTATTTTTGCTTGCCTTTGACCAGTTGCCTCTCAATTTGCCATTGATGTAGTTAGCAAGCGTCATGTCTTTGCAGTCCGTCACCCTCACCCATGAGCGTCGTCGAGGACCGCCTTGGACGCCAGGGGTTCCGGCAACCCAGATCTTTGTTGGAGAGGAGGTCGTGCAGGTTTGTCCTGCTGGGTTTCGTTGCCACTTTCCATTCACCCACATGCCGCCGCTGTAATTGGGTTTGCATTCAGTTTTTGCTGGCGTTATTTCTCGGTAGTAGCCGGGTGTGGCGGCGATGGGTTGCTGGTAGTAGTGTTCAACAAAGTTGAGCGCTACATACCGGTCAGGTTGACCTTTGTGAGGAACTCTTTTTGGTGGAAGGTTCCAATATAAAACCGTGTTCTCAGACGGGTTGTATGTATATCTCCATCCAACAACTTTATTCAGGCCAAGCTGATCCCTGCCGGATTGAGCGATGCAGACACCTGTGTCCCAGCATCTCTCGTTGTTCGACGATTCGCCTGTCTGGTTGAAATTCTGTTCTCTTGCACTCGTTTCGCCGCCATTGGCACGGATGCAACCGCTGTAATCACTGGCCGCCAGGCAGCGTTGATGGATCGCGTCACTGATGGATTGAGCAACAAGACTGTGTTGTCTTGGAACTTGTGGGGACGTGTGGTTCGTTGTGCCGTCAACGACGGGTGCAAGCGCTAGGAGCCAAATCATTGATGCGTTGCAACTGGACACGTCGCTATTTTATTGGAATCTCCCGCGGAGAACTTGTTGGCTTGGTCGCGATCATCGTGACAACGATGATCACGACCGGATCACAATGTTTGGTTGGTTTGGCGCAAGGTGACGGAAGCCCTGGGCTCAACCTCAGTCCACCTGATCAGTGGTGGCGCCGCGACTGGAACTTGAGACCAAACGGGCATATTTACCGAGGATTCCTGTGGTGTATCGAGCCTGAGGCTTGCTCCAGTTCGTGCGACGACGCGCCAGCTCGGCATCATCAACATTCAGTTGCAGCAGCAGCTGGTCGGCATCGACGGTGATGCTGTCGCCCTCTTGAACCAGACCGATGGTTCCACCAACAGCAGCTTCTGGAGCGACGTGGCCGACGACGAGGCCATAGGTGCCACCGCTGAAGCGGCCATCGGTGATCAGAGCGACCTTGTCTCCAAGGCCCTGTCCAACGATCGCTGAGGTGGGAGCCAGCATCTCCCGCATACCCGGTCCACCGACGGGACCTTCGTAGCGCACTACGACCACATCCCCGGCCTTGATTTTTTTGTCGAGGATGGCGGCCAAGCAGTCTTCCTCGCTTTCGAACACCCGCGCCGGGCCCGTGAGCACTGGGGTTTTCACACCGCTGATCTTGGCGACGCTGCCCTCGCTGGCGAGGTTGCCCTTGAGGATCGCGAGGTGCCCTTTGGCGTAAAGCGGATTGCTCAGGGGCCGGATCACGTCCTGCCCGGAGGGCGGCTGCGACGGCACATCGGCCAGCAAGTCCTTCAGGCTCTTGCCCTCCACTGTGCGGCAGTCGCCGTGCAGCAAGCCTGCATCCAGCAGCAGCTTCATCACCTGGGGAATTCCGCCGGCGTTGTGCAGATCAACGGTCACGTAGCGGCCGCTGGG
>JBGKDR010000291.1:0-1549 GCA_042954225.1 Parasynechococcus sp. | reverse complement strand
TGCAACACCTGGATGGAACGGACGCGCAGTTGCGTCCAACAGCCCAGTCGGGCGAGACGTTCAGCAGCCCCTGGAAGTCGAGGATGCACCCCTGGAGATGGCCGTCTGAGGGTGCCCTCAACCGCGACGCGCCAGGCTTGCTGCGGCAGCGGCGATGGGCAGGATCGGAACAGAAGTTGGGTCCGGCCGCGCGAGCGACGGCCATCGAGACGCTGCAAATCCAGGAGAGCGGAACAGGCCCCCCCATCCATCGGGCGCGGATCCCTGAGCAAGCGACCCACCAGTTCGACGCTGGGCCGTTCACGCTCCGTCAAGCGATGCAATGGGTCAGTTGGGTGTGGCAGCGGATCGCTCCAGAGCAAACCGCGGACAAACAAGAGACACATCAGCAGGAGCAGAACTGCGTGACTCCGTCGAATCGGTGGCAATGGGCCTGAGACAGGGCAGACCAAGCGTTCCCCTGTGCTCTGCTTCGGCTCGTCAGGCGGACGTTGACAGCGTGATGCCCCTGTCCATGATGATCGGAAGAGATGCTTTGCCGGAAAGGGACAACGCCGCCATGCCTGAGCCATCGCCCAAGGACATTCCCGCCCAACAGACCCCATACGGCTCCGTCTGGACCTGGGATGAGAACGTCAGTGAAAACCAGAAAAACCTGGCGACCTTCCTGAAGAAACTGGCTGAGGATGCGTCTCTCCAGGAGCGGATCAAGCAGGTGCAGAGTCAGCAGGAGGTGATTGACATCGCCCAGAGCTACGGGATCGATTTCACCGTTGACACGTTGGAATCGCGGGCACAGACCCTTCCGCACATCCAGGAGGATGAGCTGAGCGAGGTGCGCTGGGGTCGCTGGGGTGACAGCCCAGAGACGCGACGTTGGGCCATGAACGTCTGGATCAAGCTTTAGGGGCTGTCCCCAGCAGTGGGAATCCAAGTGCTTCGCGCTCGGCAAGCCAGGCTTCAGCCACCTTGCGGGCGAGATTGCGAATCCGCCCGATGGTTGCTGTTCACTTTGTGTCGCGTGAATACGAGGGCCAGGTCCCGGTCGAAGGTCAGCCCATCACCGGCCTCGAGAGTTTGAGGGAGGGTCGTCATGAGGCATCCTGTGTGGTGGGCCAGGGCTGGCGGTCGTCACCGGCGAGTTCATCAGCTTGGTGGTACGTGAACTGACCACCGCCCAGCTCGTTGCTGGAGCAGCCGGCCAGTTCAGACGCTTTCCATGTCCACTCGATGACGGACATGACGGCGTCGCGCTCTTGGTCGCTGTACTCGTACGGACCCGCTTGGGAATAGGCGATGTCGTCGCTGAAGTGCTGCGCCAAGAACCCAATCGCCGGTATCAGTTCGGATGGGATGGAAACGCTCATGACTTGGCCTCCGTGATCTGGAAGGCTTCGGCGACGAGATTGGCGGCGGCGCCAAGGAAGGCCGCGGCGATCGGCAGGTCGTGGGACCAGTCGGCCCGGCAGTGCTCCTCGTAGTCATCCCAGGCCTGGCGGGTGGCGGCCGTCAGCTGGTCGTGGATCCACACCGCTTCCAGGGCTTCCTC
>JBGKDR010000290.1:0-1452 GCA_042954225.1 Parasynechococcus sp. | reverse complement strand
CCTTGGCTTTCTTGTGCGAATGCTTGTGGTGACCGTGGTGATGGCCATGGTGATGACGATGCTTGGGATGGGCCTGAACGTCCGGGCCGAACAGCAAGCTCACTCCAGACAGCGCGACCACACTCAGAAGCAGGCGTTTGTTGGTTGGCATCGGGTGTCGGTGCAACTGATGTCAACGTATGGGCCCCATTGGCTGAAAAGGTGTCTGAACGCCGGGGTGAATGTGACTGGATGCGTCTGACCGGTCAGATCGGTCGGTAGCCGAACCAGTCCGGCCTCCCTGAGTCATTGGGATCGCTGGCGGTTGGCGTGAGCGTCAGATGCCAGGCCCCATTGCCATCGATCGGCAGGCAACCGTCCACCTCAATCTCCGAGACGACGGCATGGAGGTCGTCGTGATGACGCTGTTGGAGGTCCTTAAGCCAGCGACGTTTGGCTGTGGCTTTTGCCGCTGCTTGGGACTGTGCCACGACGAGCCCAAAATGATGTTGTTCGGCAAGCTCATCCGGGTTGTAGGCCCCAAGATTGACGAACCAGAGTGAGGGCTGTGCTGTCGCGTTGCCAACTCCTGGTTGAACGTTGATCCGGTGCCCGTCAATCACCTTGACCTGGCAGTAACTGTCGAGGTGCAATCCCTTTTGTGGTCCGATCCATTGGCGCTTCAGCTCGGGGATGGCGCCCTCGATCGACTCAGCTACCACCCAGCGCACGTCGTGGCATTCGACATGACATCCGGGAAGCCGTCCCCCCAGAACAACAAGAAAAAGCTGCATGGGTGCTGGGCTGAACGGGTAGAGGCAATCGGGCTCAAATCTAAAGATTTCGGCTCACTGCGTCGCTTCTCTGCATTCTTGCCACCCTGCAAGATAGAGATTGCCGATCGATGTCTCCAGCTGCCGATCAACGCCTGAGTCAGATTGATCAGGGCTTCTTCAATGAGCCGGTTGACTTCAGATCAGAGGTGATTTATTTCATCATTGTTGATCGTTTCTGCGACGGTCATTCCAATGATGGATCCCAGGCGGAGGGCTCCGAGCAGGAGGACAGCAAGGGTCTGTATGACCGCTCTCATCAGGATTGGGGCAAGTACTGGGGCGGCAATCTTCAAGGTGTGATCAATAAAATCCCCTATTTGAAATCCCTTGGTGTCACCTCCCTCTGGTTGTCACCCTTGTTCGAGCAGGTCAGTGATCTTCAGTTCAGCCGTGCACCGATGCATGGCTATTGGACGCGGGACTTCAAGCGTCTCAATCCACGTTTCCTCAAGGCTGGTGAGTCCACGCGACTCGTCGAATCCGCCACGCTGAAACGTCTGGTCGATGCCTGTCATGCGGCAGGGATCAAGGTCGTTCTCGATATTGTTTGCAATCACAGTTCTCCAGATATCAATGGCAGCAAGGGTGTCGTTCTTGATGACGGCAAGCCACTGGCTGACTTCAACAATGATGCCAA
>JBGKDR010000289.1:0-1035 GCA_042954225.1 Parasynechococcus sp. | reverse complement strand
TGTTAAATTCACCTCAATTGTGCTGATGTCGTGCCGGTTTCTGTCGCCCGTCCGGTGATCAAGCGCGATCAGCGGATGCTGTGGATTCACGCAGGGCCCCACAAGGCGGCGAGCAGCTACGTCACGGAGCGGTTGCGCAAGAACCGTCATGCCCTTGCGGAACAGGGTGTGTTGATGGATGGCGATGACAACGCTCTGGCCAACGCCATTGCTCAGAAGCATTACGAACCGATTGAGCAGGCACTCTCGACCCTCCCGAAGGGACTGAACCGGGTCTTGTTGAGCAGCTCCTCTTTAGATACCCGCATCCTGAAGAAAAGTGTCCTACGCACGTTGCTGAAGCTGGCCGATTCCCAGGGCTTTCAATTGGGGATCAGTTATTGCATTCGTGATCAGCAATCCTGGTTGAATTCGGTGTATTGCCACCGCATCCGACGTTTTAGAGAAACGCCAGATTTTGAAGGGTATTGCGATTACATCATGAACGATCCTGAGTCCTGGGATATTGCCTATCCCTCGAAATTCAGGGTGTTCAAGGGATTTCCGGAGATCACCACATTGTTTCTGCCGCTGTCGCGGCAGGTGGCGATCACCGATCCATTTCTGGCTTTGGTGGATGCCCTGGATCTTGATGCTCCACAGGGGGATCAGGGTTGGTTGAAGGGTGAACCCTCCAAGCAGAACATTCAGCCCGGTGCCAAGGGCATCTGGATGTCACGACTCTGCCGGCAGCTGGTCGATGAGCTCGGTGTGGATCCCGAGGGGCTCGAACGCAAAGGCAAGGTGATCCGCGATCTGGCGATTGAACTGGGCTGGGATCGCGATAAGTTCGATGGCTTTGACCAGCCCTTGCTGGATCGTGTGGCTGGTTTCTATCAGGCCTCTAACGAAGCGTTTGCCCAGCAGCACTGGGGTGTCTCATGGGGCGAGGTCTTCCCGCAGAAACCTGCGGCTGCGAATGTCTACCCCGGCCCACAAACCGATGCGGAACGCGTTGACATGCGTCGTTTGATGGTGCGTGTGATTCGCGAACTC
>JBGKDR010000288.1:0-1340 GCA_042954225.1 Parasynechococcus sp. | reverse complement strand
CTTTGTAGGCATCCTGATCGGGGGAGCCGATTTTCAGGCCCACGACGAGCAGAACCACCAGGACCAGCAGACCCCACACCGCGCGGGATCGCCCTCGATGGGCCTGAGGATCGGCGACCGACAGCAGACGCAGCAACCGCTGGGAGCGGGCCGAGCCGATCGCCACAGCTGTACTCAGCACAGCCAGGACAGCCCAACCGGAATCCAGGGAGGATCCGCCTGTGGCGGCGATGACCAGTTGGACCAGCACCGTCAGCACAGCAGCCGCCGCAGCCACCACAAACAATCGGGTGATGGTGGTTTTCAGCACACGACCCCGTGTGTAGATCACTGCCACCACTTCGTCCTCTGCTGGAAGCGCAGGTTAAGCAGAGGTTTAGAACCGGAAGACAGCGCAGGTGTTCATGCTCCGCCGACTCCAACCGTGACTCAGCAACCCCGTGCCGCGGACCACAGCCAGGTCGCATTGGTCCAACTCACGCCTGCCTCTGTGCGCAGGCGACTGACGGCTATCACCGCAGGATTTCTCACCGCCCACTGTGTTGTGCAGGCGGGCATCTATGGCTTCGACAAGGAGAAGCACTGGCTCGACAGCCTCAACATGGACCGGGAGCTCAACCTGCCCACCCTGTTCAGCAGCGCACTGCTGCTGCTGGCTGCTCTGTTGATGCGACGACTGGGGCGCATCAGCGCTCGGGAAGCGGCTGCGGACTGGCGTTGGCTCTCCAGGCTTTTCATCTTCCTGGCCTTGGATGAAGCCCTGCAGATCCACGAGATTTTCATCATCCCGGGGCTACGGCAACACATTCACCCAGCGCTGGCCTCCACCTGGGTGATCCCCTATGCCGTCCTGGCGTTGGTCATTCTCTGGCGATGTCGTGGATTCCTCCGCTCCATTCCCACAGCAACGGCATCACGGCTGCTGCGAGCAGGGGCTGTCTACATCGGCGGAGCCATCGGTATGGAAATGGTTGGCAGCTTCGCCGTTCGTTCAAGCCTGATCCGACTGCACAGCCCCTGGTATGGCGCCATCACAGGGATTGAAGAATCGCTGGAACTTCTTGGAATCATCCTGTTGATCGATGCATTGATGCGCGAGCTGCTGAATCACAGCGAGAGCGCCGACGTCTTGATTCGCCTCAACAAGGATCACTAAGCCAAAAAAAAACCCGCCCGGTTGGGCGGTTGAAAAGAACAAAGTCTTGTGATCAGAGGGCGTTGCCGCGGGGCAGAACCTCTTCAGGGAAGACGAAGTTTTCGTGCGGCTGGTCAGCCGGTGCCATCCAGGCACGCAGACCTTCATTCAGAAGAATGTTCTTGGTGTAGAAGGTCTCGAATTC
>JBGKDR010000287.1:0-2524 GCA_042954225.1 Parasynechococcus sp. | reverse complement strand
CCTCAGCGCGGGTGTTGCCGTTGCCAACGGCTTCGACCTCTGCTCGATTCAGCTGTTCACGCATCTGAATCCGATGACTCTCGAGGTTCAGATTCGCCACAGCAATGGTGATGACGTCAGCCTTGACGACTGCGCCAGGTTCAGTGCCCTCCTCGGAGAGTCGATTGAATCCGGCAATGTCCTGTCGGAGGCGTATGTTCTGGAGGTCAGCAGTCCCGGCATCGGGGAGGTTCTGAACAGCGATCGTGACTTCCAGACGTTCCGCGGATTTCCCGTGGAAGTGACGGTGATCGATCAGAAGGATGGCCAATCCCAGCTGGAAGGCCTGCTTCTGGAGCGCGACGACACGGTGCTCCAGATCAACATCCGCGGCCGGATCAAACGCCTTGCCCGAGATCAGGTGACCCAGGTTCGACTCACCTCTCCCAGCAGCTGAGCCACCCGTTTCCTCGACGTCCCGCATTACCCACATCTCCTGATGGCACTCGTCCTTCTTCCCGGTCTCAGCAACCTCATTGATGACATCAGTGAGGAGAAGAAACTGCCGCCGCAGGTGGTCGAAGCCGCGCTGCGGGAAGCTCTGCTCAAGGGCTATGAGCGCTATCGAAAAACCTTGTATCTGGGCATCAACGATGATCCCTTCGACGAGGACTATTTCAGCAATTTCGACGTCGGACTGGACCTCGATGAAGAGGGCTACAGAGTCCTTGCCAGCAAAATCATCGTCGACGAAGTCGAGAGTGAGGATCACCAGATCGCCCTCGCCGAGGTGATGCAGGTGGCGGAAGACGCCCAGGTCGGCGACACGGTGGTTCTGGATGTCACCCCCGAAAAAGAGGATTTCGGGCGCATGGCTGCTGCCACCACCAAGCAGGTGTTGGCCCAGAAGTTGCGGGATCAGCAACGCCGGATGATCCAGGAGGAGTTCGCCGATCTCGAAGATCCGGTTCTGACCGCCCGGGTGATCCGGTTTGAGCGCCAGTCCGTGATCATGGCCGTGAGCTCCGGTCTTGGCCGGCCGGAGGTCGAAGCCGAACTGCCCCGGCGTGATCAGCTGCCCAACGACAACTACCGCGCCAACGCCACCTTCAAGGTGTTCCTCAAGGAAGTCAGTGAAGTACCCCGCCGGGGACCACAGCTGTTTGTCAGCCGCTCCAACGCTGGCCTGGTGGTGTATCTGTTTGAGAACGAGGTGCCTGAAATTCAGGAGGGCTCCGTCCGAATCGTCGCCGTGGCAAGGGAGGCCAACCCCCCATCACGTTCCGTCGGTCCGCGGACCAAGGTTGCCGTGGACAGCATCGAGCGTGAAGTCGACCCCGTCGGTGCCTGCATCGGTGCCCGTGGATCACGGATCCAGCAGGTGGTCAATGAGTTGCGCGGAGAAAAGATCGACGTGATCCGCTGGTCCCAGGACCCCGGCCAGTACATCGCCAATTCCCTCAGCCCGGCACGTGTGGAGATGGTCCGGCTCGTCGATCCTGTCGGTCAACATGCGCACGTGTTGGTTCCCCCCGATCAGCTCAGCCTGGCGATCGGCCGCGAGGGACAGAACGTTCGTCTGGCCGCCCGACTCACCGGCTGGAAAATCGACATCAAGAATTCCACCGAATACGACCAGGCAGCCGAGGACGCTGTGGTCGCCGAACTGATCACACAGCGTGAACAGGAGGAAGCCCTTCAACGGGAAGCCGAGGAGCGCTTGGCTGCCGAGCAAGCGGCACGCGCCGAAGAGGATGCTCGGCTGCGCGAGCTGTATCCCCTGCCGGAAGACGACGAGGATTACGTCCCCGAGGGTGACGAGGCCATGGCCGAAGGCGAGTTTGAGGTGGCCGACGGCGAACCCGTCGAGACCGAAACCGAGGCGGTCGCCGAATCAGAACCAGCGTCTGAATCTGAGGATGCCGCCAGTGACGACGAGGTTGCCCGGTGACGTCTCAGCCCATCCTTCGTCGCTGCGTGGCCTGCCGCCAGCTTCTTGATCGCCGCCTGTTCTGGAGGGTGATCCGAGATCACAAGGATGGGATCCTCCTCGACACAGGAATGGGGCGATCCGCCTACCTGTGTCCGAATGAGGACTGTTTTGAGGAGGCGCGCAAACGCAAACGCCTGCAGAAAGCCCTGCGTTGTCAGGTGCCCGATGCGGTGTTGGAGGCGCTGAAACAGCGGCTCAGTTCCACCAAGGCTGAATCCGCTGAGGCAAACTAAACATTGGCGCCACTGTTGTGGTGCCTCCGTGGCACACCTTGCCCGGCCCGACCGGAGATCCCCACTGAATGACCAGCAGCGGCAAAGTCAGAATTTACGAGCTGTCCAAGGACCTCGGCCTTGAGAACAAGGACGTCCTGGACGCTGCCGAAAAGCTCTCCATCGCTGCGAAGAGCCACAGCAGCTCGATCAGTGATGACGAAGCTGGTCGCATCCGCTCGATGCTTGGTAAGGGATCAGGAGCATCCAGTGCAGCTCCGGCCAAACCAGCAGGCGGCAAGGCCATCCTGTCGGTGAAAAAAGCAGAGGCACCGGCAGC
>JBGKDR010000286.1:0-1628 GCA_042954225.1 Parasynechococcus sp. | reverse complement strand
TGGCAGTAAAAAACAGCGGATTCGCGGCCTAGTGAACGGTTCAGCTGGCGGATGTCGTCCGTCATGGCCTTCACCGATGGCACCAACAACGTCGTCAGCACGACTGAGAAGACACCAAAGCCATGGGAACGCTTGAACATCATGGGCGGACAACACATCAGTCAGCCTAGGGAGACTGCTGCGTCGAACCATTCCGTGCGCACAACCTCATCAGCCATCCGACAAGGATCCTTAGGGTTTGCAGATGACTGACACACCAACCACTCCGTCCGCTTCGCTGCCATCGAAGGACCAGATCCTGGCGGCGTCATCGGCATGGGTCGCCGCTCTGCTCAACGTTGTTCCCGGTCTCGGCGCCGGTTATCTCTACCAGCGGCGTTGGAAGGCCTATTGGATCACCTCGGCATTGGCAACCGCCTGGTTTGTCGCCGGTGCCGTGCTCGCGCAGGACGCCGATGCTGCAACAGAGCTCCAGAACCAGTTGGTGGGCCTGATTGGCCTGCTTGGTTTAGCGGTGGGAACGGCAACGGAAGCCGTCCTTGCCGTGAAGCGTGTGCGGGCACTCCACTTTGTTTCCAACTCCTGAAATTGAATGGAATTTCGGCTTTCCCTCTATGACAAAGCTTCCATCGCAAGCTGATGCGCACTAGCTTCAAGTTGCTGAGGCTTTTCTTGCTGGAGTCTTGAACAATGAGCGCAAACACTCAGGAATACGACGAGTTTCAGTCACCGACTGACACCGACGACAAGTACAAAAAGTATGAGGTGCCTTACAGCACCATTGAAAAACATTCCAAGGAGGAGTTTGACGCGGAGCATGACGCCGCGATCAACGACCCCGAAAGTCGCCACCGCGACAAACTGCTCGACAAAATCTGCGACACCCACCCCGGTTCGCCGATGTGCAAGGTCTTTGACGACTGAACACACTCATTCACTGTCTGCCCACCCATGCGGGTGGGCTTTTTTGTGCCATACGGCCAGTTCAATGAATCAGCACATCAATGGACGATGTGCCGAGGGTATAGCTCACCGTGCCGTGGCTGAACAGGAACTCCCGACGGCTGTGGTCGGACTGAAAGGCCACCTCAATCAACTCGCCCAACTGCGCCTGAATCTCACTGGGCAGCTGAGACATGATGCGATTGTCATCGGAGACGCTGACGGTACGCATCGGGAAGGTCAACGCCATTGCAGTTGTCATCAACGCTTGGATCCCTGCCTGTTGAATCACAGTCAATGTCTAAGGGCAACACACCCTTCAGCCGTGTCGCCTGCAGCACATGGGGATGTGTTGCGAATCAGCTCTGGCGCTCGCGCATGACGTGTTTGAACTGGTCACCCGGAGCGAAGATCAGAATCAGTTCAATCACAAAGGCGTAGGCACCCAGCAGCAGCCAGACCCCACGCAGCGCCCCATCGAAGAAGGTCACAGTCGAAACCGCTGGAATGCAGTAGGCGATGAGCTTGGGAAGCAGCCAGGCAACGTGCATGTGCATGTCTCTGGCCCGGCGCATCTCCAGAGGAAGCAAAAGAAGAATGAATGCCAGAGAACGAAACAGGGCTGGCAGCGGAAACACCCAGGGGTGCGGAATCCAACCGATCAAGCTCTGCCAGGGCTCCTGAAC
>JBGKDR010000285.1:0-2578 GCA_042954225.1 Parasynechococcus sp. | reverse complement strand
GGCTCCCTCGGCTGCGCCAGCACCGATCAGGGTGTGCACCTCGTCGATCACGAGGATGACGTTCCCTGCGGCCTTGATCTCCTCCATGATCTTCTTGAGGCGCTCCTCGAACTCACCGCGGTACTTGGTGCCGGCCACCAGCAGGCCGATGTCGAGGGTGAGCACCCGCTTGTCTTCGAGGATGTCCGGGATGTCTCCCTGCTGAATCCGCTGGGCGAGGCCTTCCGCAATGGCGGTCTTGCCGACGCCGGGTTCACCGATCAGGACGGGATTGTTCTTGGTGCGGCGGCCCAGGATCTGGATGACGCGGTCGATTTCGTTGTGGCGACCCACAACCGGATCGAGTTTGGCTTCCACAGCCAGCTGGGTGAGGTTGCTGCCGAATTCGTCGAGGGTCGGCGTCTTGGTGGACCCTTTGCTGCCGCCACCGCCACCGGAGCTGACCTCAGCCGTTTCGCCCAGCATGCGAATGACCTGGGTGCGGACCTTGGCCAGGTCGACACCGAGGTTTTCCAGAACCCGAGCGGCGACACCCTCGCCCTCGCGAATCAGGCCGAGCAGCAGATGCTCAGTGCCGATGTAGTTGTGGCCGAGCTGACGCGCCTCTTCAAGGGATAGCTCGAGCACCCGCTTGGCCCTCGGTGTGAAGGGAATTTCGACGGCAACGAAGCCGGAGCCCCGGCCAATGATTTTTTCGACTTCCACACGGGCGTCCTTGAGGTTGACCCCCATGGACTTGAGCACTTTTGCCGCAACGCCGGTTCCTTCACCGATCAGGCCCAAAAGGATCTGCTCAGTTCCGACGAAGTTGTGGCCGAGGCGTCTGGCCTCCTCCTGGGCCAACATGATCACCTTGATGGCCTTCTCGGTAAAACGCTCGAACATCGTTGAGGCCGATGCAATTTCAATCCAAGCTATCAGGGTTGAGGGGGTGGTGTGAAGGTTCGGTTGGTTCGGTCACATCCCAGACCACAACTGCGTTAAAACCAATCGAAAGTGTTAACAACCAGGCGAATTTGGCCCTTTAATTCTTTCACTGGACGGATAACCGAACCGTCAACAATGAGCATCGTTTGTCGATGACGAAGAGAGGCGAACCCACTGGATCAGGGCGTCTCTGCCATCTTGGTAATAGCCCTTCCGGCACCCTGCAGTGCGGAAACCGAACTGGCTGTAAAGGGCAATCGCTGGTGTATTTTCCGCTGCCACGTCGAGGGTGGCGTGGTTGGCACCGTGCTGACGTGCCCGTTGCAACAGAGCGCCGAGCACCTCCTTGGCACGCCCCCGTCGCCGATGCTCGGGGTCGACGGCCACCGCCGTGATGTGGAGTTCGTCCACCACCCGCCAGCCGCTGGCGAGTGCGGGGAGTGCTGACTGGTCGTCGTGGTGCCCCAGACACAGGCGCCGCGGATCGGACAACTCCCGCGACCACTGCTCCCGGGTCCACAGACCGTTCAGCGCCCGCTGATCGAGCGTGAGGCAAGCATCGAGCCATGCGAGGTCCAGCTCACCCACCACCTGATCTGCCGGCAAAGGATCAATTCCTACATTGCTGGTCCATGCCGGCCTCTCCGTGACCCAGACCTTGTCAAGCCTGCGGCCCTTCGAAGCGAACTGTGATTCGACCAGTCCGAACCGCAACCTGGCTCCGGTGACGGCCCAACTGGATGATCAGGACCGTCTGGTGGTTGGCGGATGCCGCCTCAGCGAGTTGGCCCAGCGCTACGGCACTCCTTTGTATGTGTTGGACGAGGAAAGCCTGCGGGCGGCGTGCCGTGCCTACAAGCAGTCCCTGGAGGCGCATTACCCGGGGCCGTCGCTGCCGATCTATGCCTCGAAGGCCAACAGCTCCCTGGCCATGAGCGGTCTGGTGGCGTCTGAGGGTCTGGGCCTCGATGCCGTCTCGGCCGGTGAACTGCTGACCGCGCTTCAGGGCGGGATGCCGGGTGAACGCATCGTTCTTCACGGCAACAACAAGTCCGATGAGGAGTTGCTGATCGCTTATCGCAATTCCGTCACCATCGTTGTCGACAACCAGCACGACCTCGATCGCCTGGCGGCATTGATTCCTGCCGGTTCAGATCCGGCGCGTCTGATGCTGCGCTTCACCCCCGGCATCGAGTGCCATACGCACGAGTACATCCGAACCGGTCACCTCGACAGCAAGTTCGGGTTTGACCCGGACCAGCTTGAGGCGGTGCTGCGCAGTCTCGTCGGGCAGCGCTGGGGCGTCCTGACCGGACTGCATGCCCACATCGGCTCTCAGATCTTTGAGCTGGAGCCCCACCGCGACCTGGCCGGTGTGATGGCGGACGCCCTCAAACTGGCCCGCGACCTTGGCCATCCCGTCACGGATCTGAACGTGGGAGGCGGTCTGGGGATTCGCTATGTCGAATCCGACGATCCACCGTCCATTGACACCTGGGTTCAGGTGGTCTCCGAGGCCGTTGCCAGCGCCTGTCAATCCCGCGATCTCACCCTGCCCCGTCTGCTCTGTGAACCGGGCCGCTCGCTCGTGGCCCCGGCGGGGGTGACCTTGTATTCCGTCGGGTCGCGCAAGACGATTCCTGGCATTCGC